>NZ_JBKEBF010000040.1:0-93415 GCF_047973035.1 Oleidesulfovibrio sp. | reverse complement strand
TTAGCAGTCGTTTCCAACCGTTATTCCGGTGATACAGGTAGATTATCCACGCGTTACTCACCCGTGCGCCACTTTACTCATCCCCGAAGGAACTTTCACGTTCGACTTGCATGTGTTAAGCACGCCGCCAGCGTTCAATCTGAGCCAGAATCAAACTCTCCAGTTAAAAAACTGTAAAGCCATTCTTAATGGCCAAATAAAGCTGAACTTATTTCCTGTCCAACTCGCTATTTAATTGTCAAAGAGCTTCAATACTCGCCAAGCGAAGAAAAAAGTCGTTCAACTCAGCGGGTTGCTTTTCTAGATCAACCCGTTTTCGGAGTCAACAACTTTTTTACTTTTCTTTTCGAAAACTGCCGAAGCAGGATTCTCTCAATGAGCGTTTGTTTGCGCCTCGTTGACGCGAAGTGGGAATCTATCCTGAACCGAAAAAAAGTCAACAGCTTTTTTCAAAAAAGCACAATTACAACCTCAACTATCTGTGATAAAAAGATTTAAAACACAAAAAAGGCTTTTATCCACGCTTGCTGTCCTGTCCAATTACTCCACTGTCGGCTCTGGCGCGTAACGCCAAGATACGCTACATACAAAAACCACTTCCAAATAGATGGAGAAACGAATGGGCTTTTTAAACGCAAGCAGCAGTTTTACTCGATTTAAGATTACTGATGAAATCTCTAAGGAACTTTGGGGACAGATTCCTGAAAAGCTGAAGCAGTTCGGTTTTAAGGAAATAGAGGATAGCGCAGACGAACGCGGATGGGGCTGGGTGTGCTTCGACGACATGTTAGACGCATGGTGGCGGACAGCTCCCCCTGAGAAAGGTCACTACCTGACCTTTTCGCTACGCCTTGATACTCGCCGTATATCTGCGGCAGTTGTAAAAAAGCACCTTACACTTGCCCTGCGTGAAGAAGAAAAGCGCAATCAGGAGCAAGGTAAAAAATTCATCTCCCGCGCACGGAAAACTGAACTTAAGGAGCAGGTCAAGCTCAAGCTGATGGCTCGCACCCTCCCCGTTCCTGCAGAGTTCAATGTTGCGTGGAACATGCAGACAGGGGACGTATTTTTTGCGTCTACTCAAGGCAAGGTTGTAGATTTATTTACGGACTACTTCACCCTTACCTTTGATCTGCATCTGGAGCAGCTAACTCCTTACTCCCTTGCTCTGAAGCTGCTGGGGGACGAGGTTCAAACCAAGCTTGACTCCATTGAACCTACCAGCTTTGCATAACGAGGATACTGATGAGTGATACTCCTTATATGGGTGAGTTGACCGACGTAATTCTGGGACAAGAGTTTCTTACCTGGCTCTGGTTTAAAAGTGAGGCCGGAAGCGGCCAGTTCCGCAACTCTGAGGGCGTAACCTTCGGAGTATATATGGAACAGCGGATTTCTGTTCAGGGTGGCGAAGGTGAAAGCCTTGAGACTGCGACAGTTTCCGGCCCGATGTCTGAATTGCGCGAAGCGCGGCTGGGCCTTTCCACCGGCAAGAAAGTAAACAGGGCATTGCTGCGTATTGAACGCGATGCGGACACATGGTCCGTGTCATTAAAGGCAGAAGACTTTCAGCTGAACAGTATGAAAACGCCCGTCATTGAAAAAGACGGCGAAGATGATGATCCTGACGGAGCTTTTCTGGAAAAAATATACCTCATCGAAAGCTGCCTCGGCTATATTGATGAAGTGTACAGGCAGTTTTTAACTGTGCGCCTTTCCCCTGCCGACTGGCAGGAGGAGGTCAAGGCTTTCCGGAACTGGCTTGCTGACGGAGAATAACCTTTGAGTGAAGCCATAGTTTGCGCTCCATGCTCGCGGCTTGCCGCGTTAGCCTTGCGGCTGGGTAAACGACTTTTGTGGGTGTTGCTCGTTTTCTGGGGCATCACCCTCATCAGTTTCGCCGTGATTCATCTCGCTCCCGGTTCTCCTACCGACATGCAGACAACCATGAATCCTCTTGCAGGGGCTGATGCCCGCGAGCGGCTGGAAAAGCTCTACGGGCTGGATCAGCCGCTTCATGTCCAGTACGGGCAATGGGTTTCGCGCCTTGTCAGGCTTGATTTCGGCATGTCCATGTCAGGCGATATGCGCCCAGTCTGGGACAAAATTGCAGAACGCCTGCCTCTGACTGTGGGGATGAATCTGGCTTCCATGTTTCTGACTCTGGCAATAGCCGTTCCCATAGGTATTGCTTCGGCACACTGGCAGGGCCGCTGGTTTGACAGGCTGAGTACGGTATTTGTTTTTGTCGGCTTTGCCATGCCCGGATTCTGGCTGGCGTTGCTTCTTATGATGCTGTTCGGCATTCATCTTGGCTGGCTGCCGATTTCAGGTCTTACTTCTCTTGATTACCACTCGCTTAGCACTACCGGCAAGATTCTGGACATCACAAAGCATCTTGCCATGCCTCTTTTCATATACACTTTCGGCAGTCTTGCCGGTATGTCCCGATTCATGCGCTCATCCATGCTTGAAGTGCTCCGTCAGGATTACATCCTTACTGCCAAGGCAAAAGGATTGAGTGCGAAGGTTGTCGTTTTCAAGCACGCACTTCGCAATGCCTTGCTTCCTGTCATTACAATTCTTGGCCTTTCCATTCCCGGACTTATCGGCGGCAGCGTCATCATTGAGTCAATTTTTGCTCTGCCCGGTCTGGGCCAGCTTTTTTACGGTGCGGTTATGGCACGGGATTACCCGCTGATTATGGGCAACCTTGTGCTGGGTGCTATACTGACACTGGCTGGTAACCTGCTTGCAGACTTATGCTACGGGCTGGCTGACCCGCGCATTCGTGCAAATTCGGAGGAGCGCTGAGATGCTTAAAATGCTCTCTTCCGCCTTCAGTCGTGTCCGCGCTACCATTTTTTCGCGTCGATTATGGGGCCGCTACGGCATGTTATGGTCAGGCAGCCTGATTGTAGGCACCATGTCGGTTCTTGCAATACTGGCTCCGTGGTTAGCTCCGCATGACCCGACAGTGCTGGACGTTTACGCTATTTTACAACCGCCCAGCACTGCGCACCCGTTTGGCACTGACGCTCTCGGGCGGGATATCTTGTCGCGCATGCTTTACGGCGCCCGCGTGTCATTATGGGTAGGCTTTGTGGCAGTGGGCATTTCCGCCAGCATCGGTACTGTACTGGGGCTGATTGCCGGATATTTCCGCGGAATTGTCGATGAACTCATCATGCGCTTTGTCGACGTCATGCTTTGTTTTCCTTCGTTTTTTCTGATTCTTGCCGTCATCGCTTTTCTTGAGCCAAGTCTTGGTAACATAATGATTGTTATTGGCCTTACGTCATGGATGGGTGTTGCACGCCTTGTACGAGCTGAAACGCTAACATTGCGGGAAAGAGATTTTGTTGCCGCTTCACGCCTTGCCGGTGCCGGAACAGCACGGATACTCTTCATGCACATTTTGCCGAATGCCATTGCTCCTGTGCTGGTAGCTGCTACGCTGGGTGTGGCCGGAGCTATTCTGACAGAAAGCGCACTCAGCTTTCTGGGGTTAGGCGTACAACCGCCAATGCCAAGCTGGGGCAACATGCTGATGGAGGGTAAAGACGTGCTGGAATTCGCGCCGTGGTTATCGCTTTTTCCAGGAACTGCTATCTTGATTACAGTATTGGGGTATAACCTGCTGGGCGAAAGCTTACGGGATATATTTGATCCCCGTTTGCGCCGCTGATTCCTGCGCAGTCTGATATTACAGGTGGTTTGAGGGAAGACCCCGTTTTACCCTCTTGCTACGGTATGTTGTAAATTGTAGACACAGACATTGAGTTTTTCATCAACCCTGTCACCTGCTGTGATGCACACTATCATGCTAGAACTGCTACGAATCCGAAATCTTGCACTTATTGAAGATATGGAGCTGGAGTTCGCTCCCGGTATGAACGTGCTGACCGGTGAAACCGGCGCCGGTAAAAGTTTCATCCTGAAAGCGCTCAATTTTCTGACCGGCGACAAACTGTCTGCCGAGATTGTCCGTGCCGGAAAAGACAAGGCCACAGTTGAGGCTCTGTTTGCCATGCCGGACGGCGACCTGATCATCCGGCGGGAACTTACCGCAGACACCGGCCGCAGCCGCCTGTATATTAATGACAAATTAAGCTCACAGGAAACTGTGCGCGATCTGCGCAGCAGCCTTATCGTGCACACTAGCCAGCACGGTCAGCAAAAACTGCTGCAACCGGCGTTTCAGGCAAAGTTACTTGATCGTTACATGAACCGACCGGACCTGCTGGAAGAACGCGACAGCCTGCTTAAAAAACTACGTCAACTTGCTGAAACGCGGGAAGAGTTGCTGGAACGAAGCAAATCACTTTCGGAACGTCGTGAACTACTTGAATTTCAACAGCAGGAAATAGCCAAAGTTGATCCGCAGCCGGATGAAGAAGGCGAGCTGTTGGAACGTAAACGAATTTTAAGCGGACAGACCAAATCGCGCGAGCTTGTGGACGAAGCCATTAGTATTCTGGGTGATTATGATGGCGGAGTGATTCCCGCATTGGGCAATCTGGAAACGATGCTTAAACAGCTTGCCGTAATCATGCCGGATTACGAAGAAGATGCAACGGCACTTTCTGACTTCCGGCAGGTTATGCATGATCTGGAAGGTCGCCTGCGTCGTCAGCCTGTGTATGATTCAGATGAAGAAGGGCTTGAGGAAATTGAAGCCCGCCTTTATCAGCTCGCGCAATTAAAGCGCAAGTTGAAACGCTCGTTAGAAGAAATTGTTGATCTGCAACATGAAATAGAGGAAAACTTATCGTTCCTTGATTCCTGCGAGCTTGATCTGAAGCAGTTAGCCAGACAGGAAGATGACGAGCGCAAAAAACTTGCAGCGTTACTCGCAAAGCTGAATCCGGCACGCCGTGAAGCCGGCGAACGCCTTACTGCAGAGATCGTTCAGGAATTAAAGGGAATTGGATTTTCCGAGCAGGTACAGGTACGTTTTACGTATACGCCGCATAAACTTGCGGAAGGCTGTGAAGAAGAACGCGCCAGCATGTTGTGGTTACCCAACCCCGGCCAGCCGCCGCAGCCTCTTGATAAAATTGCATCCGGCGGCGAGCTTTCGCGCTTTTTACTGGCAGTTGTCGGCTTACTTTCCCGTGACGAAGCTGCAACTTTGATTTTTGACGAGGTGGATTCCGGTGTTGGCGGCCTTACGCTGAACAGTGTCGCGCAGCGTCTGCAAAAGCTTGCCTCTGACAGGCAGATGCTGCTGATTACCCATTGGCCGCAACTGGCTGCCAAGGCAGAACGGCACTTCCATGTACGTAAAGAAGTATCTGATGACACCACCTACACTTACTGCCAGCCACTTGATTCCCGCGGGATAAGTGAAGAGCTGAGCCGCATGGCAGGTGGCGGGCAGCAAGGGGACGCTTTTGCAGGCGAATTGCTTACACCTGTACCTTCCGGGCGCTGATCACATCAGCTGAAAATAACGGCATAAGGAGCAACAATGACAGCTACAGAGCAACCGCTGCAGGAGGAGCGGCTGTCCGCCTATGTGGCCAAACTTCAGCAGATGAAGGAAAGTCGCGCGGTTCGGGAAATTCTTGAACGCGAACTCCTGCTTGAATTTATCCGACTGAACCAAAGCCGTATCAACGAATTTCCGCTTATTGAAACTCAGCAGCGCTCAATATCAGAACTTTTTACTCTTCGCGGTCTTGAAGATCCTTTATATGAGCACGTTAAAGCCATCATCGGGAATTTTATCCAAACGCTGAACAGATACGGCAAAGCTCTGGAAAACTCTGATGAAGATTCACGGAGAAGTCTGATTCCGGACCTCAGCAATCTGGAAGTGCTTCTGGTCAAATGCATTCAGGGTGTTGTGTACATCACCGCCCTGACGCTTGATAACGTTGCTGAAACACTTGCCACATATTTTGGCGATGATGCCTACAAAGCCATTGATGACATCACCGTACAGGAAGAACTTGGCGTACGCTTCTGGCAACGGCACATTGAGCACTTCATAGGCAAGACAGTTGAATCTGCCTTTGTCAAAATGGTCAGCGAAGAACGTTTTACGTTGCGCAAAGAAGGAAACATGCTTGCCATGACCTATCGTTTTGATGATCTGCTAAGCTACCTTGGCGCGACACCTGCCCCCCCTGACAAATCCCGCATTCAGCAACAGTTTGAAAATCAGGAAGCTGACTTTGAAACCAGAAAGAACCGTAAGCTTGTTCTTGATTACCTGCGTGCAGAGTTTTCCGACACGGGCAAAGGGTTCAGTACTACGGACATCGGGCATATAGGCCAGTTGGTGTGCATTGACCCGAGCAGCAGGCAGCTTAGTGCCGCGCTCACGTTTCTGCATACAGGCATCCAGCCCGAAGGCATGGAACTTACGCGGGAGCAGGCTGTTTTTATAACGGAGCAGGTTCAGGCTCTGGCATCAGGCATGGCAATCGGGCTGAACGTCATGCGCGAAGATTTTTTACGCGCCCCGCAAATGTTTTCCGCAAAGGAAATTAACGCCATACGCAATATGCTTGGCCCTTTCGACTTAAACGGCCTGCATCGTGTTCTTGGCTTTATGCTGGAAAGCCAGTTTATGGCTATTCTTCGCCAGCGATTTGGCGAAGATGCAGGCAAAATGCAGGTCCGATCCCTACGTGAACGCAGAGTCGCAGCCAGCCAGGTACTAGCGCTGGAAGATCTGGGCATGAACCGTATCCGCCGCAACAAATTGTGGCGACAGGACCCTGATGCCAACGATTATATGCTGTTCCAGATGCACACCGTACAGGAGTTGCAAAGACTGCTACAGCTGTTCCAGATGGAATCGCCTCTCGTACGTGCCGTGGCAAAACTGTGGGAAACGGCTCGTTTTAAACTGGAAATCAAGGTGGGGATTAATCTGGATCTTCTTTCACGCACCACCACCAACCTGAACCAAAAGCTGGCAGAAATTCTGAGCAGGTTTGGCATCAGCAGCTTATAAAGCCAACCTGTTTTCTTATCGTAAAAAAATATGCCCCGAGCCGTATGACACGGTCCGGGGCTTTTTTTAAATCAGAACTATACGCTGTCGGCTTGACCTATCGCTTATTGCCAGCCTTACGCGTTGTGCTTTTAGTGCCGGAGGCTTTCTTTCCGCCAGTCTTTCTACCGCCGGTTTTTTTTCCCGCAGGCTTTGCTGAACCGTTTTTTGTTGCTGCACCAGCCTCATTGCGCGAATGACCGCCACGTTTGGGTAGCCGTTGCTGGGGGATGTCATCAAAGACATCTTCATCCAGCACAAGAGCCCCATCTTCATTTCGAATAAGCAGCTCTTCAGATTCCGTGCAATGAGCCTTGCCCTGCGGCGCAACATCTCCCCCACGAGTATGTTCAGGAGGGAGAAAATCTTCATGGTCTGCAGCATCCTTACCTTCGGCACGCAGTCTCTGCTCTGCGGCTCTGGCTTGTGCCGCCACGGTCATCCCGCTCTTTTCATAGCGAGGCTCATCAGCACGGGTCTTGTCATTGCGAGGCCCGCCATTACGCGAATGACGGTTTCTTTCAGCCCCGTATCCCCGATGACCCCGATCTTCCCGACCGTGCCTGTCACCCTTGTCGTTGCGCCTGTTACGCGCTCCGGTTTCAAAGACAGCAACGTCGTTACCCGTTTCCGGATATTCGAGCAGCTCGAAATCAATTTCCAGCCGAGGCACATTCACCGAGGCAAGGCGAACTTTTACGGACTGTCCCAGCTTGAAGATACGTCCTGTCCGCTCGCCCATCAACTCCTGACGTTCCGGCACAAACTCATAGTAATCATCATGCAGTAAGGAAAGTCGTACCAATCCTTCTGCCATGATCTCTTTAAGTTCCACCCAGAAACCGAAATCTGCAACACCGGAAATAACGCCGGTAAATTCCTCACCGACTCTGTCACGCATGAAGAGCACCGTAATACGCTTAAGTATTTCCCGCTCTGCCTCCATGCCTGCACGTTCACGAATATTCAACTGATCACCGATGCGCAGAAGAGAGCGCGAACGCGGCGGAGGCGTTGCCCCCTTCACACCCAGCGCATGTTTAAGAGCTCTGTGCACAACAAGGTCGGCATAGCGCCTGATGGGCGAGGTAAAGTGGCAGTAACAATCAGAAGCAAGGCCGAAATGCCCCTCAAAATCAGGAGTATACCGAGCTTGCATCATGGTTCTCAAAGCCATTCTGTTAACCAGAAATTCCTGATCTGTGCCTTCCGCGGCGTGCAGAAGCGTCTGCAACTGCGCGGCCCCAGCCTCTGCAGGGACTTTATGCGCCAGAGTCGTGCCCCGCATCAGGTCAAAAAACTTTTCCAGTTTATCAAGGTCCGGTGCGGGGTGGACGCGGTACAGGAAGTCCGCTTCTTTTTCCGTCAGGAAACGCGCTACGGCTTCGTTAGCCGCAATCATGAACTCTTCGATGATCTGATGCCCGAAATGACGCACACGCCGCCCGATATCCACGGCTTCGCCATATACGTTGAATACAATTTCAGGTTCCGGCAGATCAAAATCCAGAGATCCCTGAGCGCGCCGATGCCCTTTAAGCACACGGGCCAGCTGCTCGGCCTGTTCTAGCATGGGCAGCACCGGCCCTAGCAACTTGCGTTCATGGGGTTCTTTCAGCAGTACGGCCCTGTTCACCTGACCATATGTCAGACGGGCCTTGCTCTCGATGACCGCAGGATAAAACTTGCTCTTTCCGGGGGTACCGTCTGCATAAAAATATACTTCCGCCACCATGGCCAGACGCGGCACACGGGGATTAAGGCTGCACAATCCGTTAGAAAGCGCCTCCGGGAACATGGGTTCCACCGATTGCGGAAAATAATACGAGTTGGCGCGGGTAACCGCCTCTTCATCAAGAGCCGATCCCGGACGCACGTAGTGGCTTACATCTGCGATAGCCACCCACAAACGCCAACCGTCATGCTGCTCTTCTACATATACGGCATCGTCAAAATCGCGGGCTTTAGCTCCGTCGATGGTGACAAAACCCATATGGCGCAGGTCAATGCGATCGGTAAAATCTACTTCGGAAGGCACATCCGGCAGCTTTTTAGCTTCTGCGATAGCTTCCGCAGGAAATTCCGTAGGAACATTATGGTTCAGCTTAACCAGCATTTCCTGCGTGGATACATCGTCTTCCACACCAAGACTTTCCACTGCGACCCCTGCCCACAGGCTAGGCTCAAGTCGCTTGCCCGGCTCAACCAGAAGCAGTTCGTTTTTACGCGGCTTGCTTTCCAGCTCGCCTCTGTTCACCAGCATACTGAAGCGCAAACGGGTATCTGTGGGCTGAGCCAGTACACCAGCTTTACCCATCAGCTTAACCACACGCACAGGCACCAGTTCATGCCCGCGTTCAAGCACGCGTACAATGCGCCCTTCCGGCTTTCTGCCCGCCCTTTCGGAAAGCAGCGCGACAACAACCTTGTCACCGTGCCATGCGTCGCCCATCTGTGCAGGGCTGATAAAAATATCCGCGCGACGTTTGTCTTCGGGCAGAACAAAACCCACACCGGAACGTTGCAGTTCCAGAATGCCGGTTACCATCTTCAACTGCTCGGCTAGCCCCCACGAGCCGCCGCGCAACTGCAGAATGCGTCCTTTGGCGCGTAGTTCATCCAGCGCATCTTCCAGCGCGTTCCTGTAACGCTTGCTGATGCCAAGCAGACGGAAAAAGTCGTGCAGCTTCAGCGGGCGCTTTTCTTCTTTAAACAACTGGAGCAGATCATGACTGCTCACCGGCAGGCTTTCAGCCTGTTTTCTTTTCTTTTTAGCCATAAATACCTCTGGTTACGCGATGACCTGGCCACCTGAACCATATAAATTTTTTTTGTAGCTTACGCATTCGGCGCAAGCTGTATATCTATTCTATGGGTTACACTGGAGATGTTTGCTTTTACACACTGCAAAAAAATCTTACCGCAGGAGGGTATGGTTAAACAGAAGTACGCGGCTAGACGCTTAAGCCTTCTCCCTTATTCCGCTACACCCGTACTACCCGTAATATTTTGCAATGCCCTATATCGCGCCAACACCGGAATAATTTCAGCTACTTTCGCATCGCAAGCGAAAAAGCCAGCGTTCCTAAGATGCATACCAGTATAACTTTTTTAATGCAGCATCATGATTCCAGCAACCTGAGCCTTCAGACAATTATCTGCGGTAGAGCTATCTGCGCCCCTGCCCTGCAATAGCTTCCCACCGGCTCTGCCACCATTTAGCAAAAACAGAGCAGTCAGAATGCATCGCGGCGTCTGCAACAGTATGCTGCCCGTCATGCAGGTCTTCGGGGTAAGTCTTCCGGCTCCCGCTTTCAGAGATATCAAAAGACTCCGCTATGGCTATCCCCTCTCCTGATGCCCCGCCTGCGCCATACCCGTCATTCCTCTGCCCGCCATCACGGCTCCAGACAGAATGAAATACGGTCTCCAGCGCAAATGTCCACACAGGTACATCATATCGCCCTGCCAGCTTTACAGCATCTTTGGGAGTACACACCAAGGGCATACCTTCAGTAGCCATACGGCGGATATCCGCATCCGTGTAACTATGATGATCTGCAAAAGCATGGTGCACGGCAGGTGCATACCCGAAGAACAGCTCTGCAGTCCGTGCCACCTGTGCAGGCTCGCCCACGCCGCTGAAGAGCACATACGGCTGCCCGTCCAAATCACTGGCAGTATCAGGTTCAACATGTCCTCCTGCCTGTGCGACGAGTCGCAACCCACATGGACGCAGTGAAAAACCGAAAACAGGAACATCATACTGCCCCAGCCGCTGCCCGAGGCTCCCCCTCATGCGGGAAAATTCGTCAGCAGACGCTTTTATACAAAAGGCATCTGCACGACTCAATGCCTCCGCACCTTCGCGCCACGAACCGGAAGGAATCACTCTCCCCCATTCCGCACCAAGGTCATCCTGTTTCAAAAGTACCAGATCAACATCACGGCGGACTGCAAGGTGCTGAAACCCGTCATCAAGCACGAATAAGTCAGGAGACAGATTGTTCATGGCCCACTCTGCAGCTCTCGTTCGTATCGGGTCCACAACAATACTCGCCTGCGGACAGTTGCGCGCAAGCATCAGCGGCTCGTCACCGGCTTCTTGCGGCGGGCTGTCCGGCATAACTTGATAAGGCAGGCACGGCGGCTTTGCCTTGTAGCCGCGGGTCAGCACAACAGCATGAAGCCCGTTCTGCGCGGCCCAGCGCAGCAGCCATTCCGCCACAGGCGTCTTGCCGCTGCCGCCCCAGCCGATATTACCGACAGAAACACACGGCACGCCGCACTCGTAGGCAGGACGCCTGCCGGATTCAAAAGCGTTACGGCGGACACGCATTACAGCGCTGTATCCTGCTCCGAAAGGCCGCAGGAGCGGGTAGAGTTTTTTTTGCAGCGGCAAGGATGACATTTATAAAAACAGTCCCACAAAAAAGGGAGCCTTTCCTGCTCCCTTTGCGTTGTTATTCAAGCTAGTCCCGTGCCCCCCCAAAGAGCCGCAGAAGCATAAGGAACAGGTTGATGAAGTCCAGATACAGTCGCAACGCGCCAAGAATGGTGCCACGGCGGATCGCCACAGCGTCATCCATGGGGGCGGTTTCGCCCATTTCACGCAACTGCTGGCTATCGTACGCGGTAAGACCGGTAAACACAATGACGCCGACAGCGCTGATTACCAGTTCCATCATGCTGCTGCCGATAAAAATATTCACGATAGAAGCAATGATGATGCCGATAATCCCCATAAACATGAAGCTGCCCATGGAGGTCAGGTCACGCTTGGTGGTCAGGCCGTAAATGGTCATGGCTCCGAACATGGCCGCGGCAGTTGCAAACGCCTGGAATACGGAAGACGCAGCATACACCAGCAGCACGCTGGAAAGTACAACGCCGTTAAGCGCGCTGTACACCATAAACAGAGTAGTGGCTGTACCGGCAGACATGGTGCCGATGCGGGCCGAAAGGTAAAACACCAGCCCCACAAGGCCGATCATCAGAATAAGCGGCAACATGGGGGTGCCGAAGATAAGCTGGACAAGAGCAGGGCTGCTGGCCACGGCAAACGCTGCGATAGCGGTTACGCCAAGACCTGCGGCCATCCACTGATACACGCCGCGCATAAAGGCATTAACAACTTCGGTGCGGCTCTGGCTACGCTGAGCAGTTCTCAACATTGTAGGTATCCCTCCTTGGGAAACATCTGGTACATGATTAGCTATCTTTTACGCTCTGACCTGACAGATTGCAGAAGCATATAAAGTTATATTGCGTCAGCACAACATCCGCAAACTCTCAGAGTCCGGATGCAACGCCGTCGATAGTATGGGTAACAACGGATTGCCCCCTTGGCAAGGGTAGAACATTATGGAACAATACCTGCCGTAATGAATAAAGCCCTTTGCCTGCCTCTCATCCGAAGCGGCAAGCAGGGTTATGACATTAATACGGAGGCACACATGTCTTACTCGATTGTCTTCCATGTCGATCTTTTTGACGACACACGACTTGGCCTTGCTCTGACCAATATCGACAACTACCTGAATGCTCTTTCCGGCAAAGAGTTTGAGACCGTTATGGTAGTGAACGGCCCTGCGGTACAGCTTTTTAAGGCTGACGGTGGTGCCCATGCAGAACAGATAACGCGCCTGCAACAGCGCGGGGTATCCTTCCGCCTGTGCGCCAATGCCTTGCGTAAATTCGATATTGCCGAGGCAGCCCTTGTGCCGGGATGCGCTGTTGTCCCCGCAGGTATTGTTGAGATTGTTGAGCTTCAGCAAAAAGGCTTTGCCTACGTAAAGCCGTAGTCTGCAGTCAATATAACTGGTCACCACCTGCCCGCACCGCGCTGTGTCTCACTGCCTGTGCGGGCTTTCTTGTGCCCTCGCCCTTTTCCATTTTCATACTACCCGTGCGTACGTTTCCGGTATATACTGGCTGTACTTGTATTTTGCTGTCAGTATCAGCCTGATGCAGCTGTGCAGTATAACCCGCTCCGGAGGTTGATCATGGAGAAGTATCTGTGCATTCACGGCCATTTTTACCAACCGCCCCGCGAAGACCCGTGGCTGGGCAGCATTCTGCCGGAGGGCAGCGCTGCTCCCTCCCGCCACTGGAATGAACGCATCTTGCGTGAAAGTTATGCACCTATGGCGTGGGCGCGGCGGCTGGACGGCTCCGGACGCATTGCCGATATACTGAACTGCTATGAATGGATAAGCTTCAATGCAGGCCCCACGCTGATGCGCTGGCTCGAGCGAGATGATCAGGAAACCTATCAACGTATTCTGGATGCGGACAAAAAAAGTATTGCCCGCTGGGGCCATGGAAACGCACTGGCGCAGGTATACCATCATGTTATCATGCCTCTTGCCTCGCCCAGACAGCGGCAGCTTGAAATTGCATGGGCGCTGGACGATTTCGCACACCGTTTCGGCCGTCCCGCGGAAGGCATGTGGCTGGCAGAAAGCGCGGCAGATGTTCCCACGCTGGAAGATCTGGCTGCACACGGCGTGCGCTTTACCGTGCTTGCCCCGCGTCAGGCCAGAAGGGTATCAGGCCCGAAGGGGGCATGGGCACATGTGGACGAAAACTCTCTCGATGTACGACGTCCGTACCGGATAGAACTGCCCTCCGGTAAAAGCATCAGCGTGTTCTTTTACCACGGTCCTATCTCGCGTGCGGTTGCATTTGAAAAGCTACTGCAGGACGGCGAAGGATTCTGGCACCGCATTGCCGGAGCAGCAGGCGAAGGCCTGCTGACTCTATGCACCGATGGCGAGACATACGGACATCATTTCACCTTCGGCGAGATGGCGCTGGCACATGTATTAGCTCAAGCATACTCGGGCCGCGACGGCATCCGCCCGACAAACCTTGCAGCGTATCTTGCCAACCACCCGCCGGAGTGGAAGGTGGAACTGCACGAACCATCATCATGGAGCTGCGTTCACGGTGTGGAGCGCTGGCGCAGCAACTGCGGCTGTACTGACGGCGGTCATCCGGGCTGGAATCAGTCATGGCGCGGCCCCTTGCGCAGCGCATTAAACTTTGCCCGCGATGCAGTGGAAGAACATTTTACCAGCCAGTCCAAAATTCTTTTTACCGATCCGCAAAAGGCGCTGGGCAGCTTCGGCAGGGTGTTGTGCGGCGAACTTTCGCGCGAAGCCTATGCAGTACAGTTTTTTGCTCCCAGCCTTTCCGAAACGCAAAAAAACGCAGCATGGAAACTGCTCACAATGGAAGAGCAGATGCTCGCCGCATATGCCAGCTGCGCATGGTTCTTTGATGAAATTTCACGCATAGAGCCTGTGAATGCTCTCACCTACTGCCTGCGCGCGCTGGAAATACGCCGCGACACAGGCGGCGGAGACATTCCGCAGCAATTCTTTGCAGAGCTGGAAAAAGCCAGATCCAACAAAGAAAGCGAAGGTACCGGTAAAAACATTTTCGAAACCCGTGTACTGCCGCGGCACGAATCCGAGGCCTCGCTGATTTTGCAGGCGTTACTGAAAACAGCATATCAGGGCCGCTTACAGACAGGCACACCTACGGCGGCCTCATGGCCCGCAGTGGACGTTGAGGTGACAGTCGCATCTACGCGCAATGACGAAGTGCGCCCTGATGAGGCGCCCATAGCGGCAGGAACAGCGCGCATACGCTGGCATCCGGCTCCTTGGGATAAGGAAGTGCCGTGGACGCTGCACAGCAAGTCTGCAGATATTCAGCGCGGCGAACGGCATGTGTTGCTGTCTCCGCCGGATAGTTTAGAGCTCCGCGTCTATCCGGCTGAACAACCGGCAGGCGATACGCCTCCGGAAAGCCGTACGGCCTCTTCAGTCTGCAGATTTGAAGACCTGCCGTGGGGCAAACGTCAGGCGCTGGCCATGACGCTTATCTTATACTCTGTGGCGCAACGCAGGTCTGACGCTCTGGCCCGCTCGCCTGATGCGCTGGCGCTCTTCTTGCCGTGGGAAGAAGCTCAGCACGACCAGCCCGATTCGCACCTGTGGGAAGAGTTTGCACCGGAAATGCTGCTTGCCATGGCCATGGACGCAGGTCCTGAGGACAAACGGGCCGATGCGGCAGCCAGCTGGTTGCATGGAATTGAGCTATCCTCCGGTGCCAGAAGGCGGCTGGAGGCTACAGCACAGCAAACAGCCCTGACGCTGCTGGAAGCGCCTGCACAATGGAGCAGGCTGGCACGTCTGGTTCGTATACTTTCTGAATATGTACCGGGGCTGGACTGGTGGCCTGTGCAAAACAAAGTATGGGCCATGGCACCGTGGAAGGCAGAAGCAGCTCAGGCCGCGCGGGCACTGGGTTTCAGACTGCCTGAGGACTAATGAACCTGAGTACAGATCGCGTTTGGCAAGCCTTCCGTTTAAAGCCTGCCAGACCGGAAAGACTTATTATTCAGACACAAAACACAATCAGGGCGGCCTCAGGCCGCCCTTTTTTATGCATAAAAAAAACGCCTTGAGAACGGCGTTACAAGCTGAGGCTTATTTGTTCTTACTCAAGGTGTGAACAGCTACACCTTACCCCGCAGCATGGTCTGCCCGCCATGTACCTGCTGGGAGGCCATGCGCTGATATGAGCGCACGCCGACATTACGGGTATAGTTAGGAGAGGCAAAAGCCTGTTCAAGAGCGGGAAGGTCACGATTGGCAGATGAAGGCGGTGTACTGATAGCCTCGTACAACTCCGCATCCTGCGCCTGCAGGGATTCTGCAAAGTTAAACTTGCGCAGCCGGTTAAGACGCTCTCCCGCCTCTCGCGCAATGGTTGAGCCGTCAAGGGTTTCCTCCGTCTCAAAGAGGATACCAAGCTTGCCAAGACGAAATCCCACAGCCTTACGGCTGTGTACCACGTCTTCTGCTGCTCTGGTTACCTGCTCTGAGCGGGCGGCTTGAGCGTATGTGCTTTGGGCCTGCGCGGAGTACGCAGAATAAGAAACCCTCATTCATTCCCCTGAACAGCGCACCTGTGCGCCAGCCTGCAGTAAGCCGCTCCCCTCGTCTTATGCCGCAGCCAACATCATTACTATAGGCTGCCCAACCTGCATTAGCAACCCGCCATGCACTGCATCGCCACTTTTGCCTAAAAAATCATCCGTCACACACAACAGCAGAAAAGACACAATTGCCTGTTACAAAAAAATATACATTTCGGGTCAGCCACAGCAAAAAAACATTAATCACCTGAAATAAAAACAATTAATTCCACAAATTTTCACAAATCCCCCCTGTCACAAACATGCTGCCTCCATGACACACCGCCGTAACAATCGGCTCCTAGTTTACCAAAACACCAGACGGGCTTCCCGTAACAACAATCAAGCGTTTGCATTTGAAAGAATTTATTCTGGAGGAAAATCCATGCGTCTAAAAAATCTTGCCATTGTGGCTGCACTTGTCCTTGGCTTTGCATCTTCCGCCTTTGCAGGTCAGTCCATTAAGGTCTCCGGTTCCACGACCATCCTGCCCATTATGCAGCGTGTGATCGAAGCATACATGAAAGCACACCCTGATGTTGAAATCGCAGTATCGGGCGGCGGCTCTTCCAACGGTATCAAAGCATTGCTGGACGGCACCACCGATATCGCCATGGCTTCGCGGACAATGAAAGACAAAGAAATGAAGCTGGCTGAAGAAAAAGGCCTTTCCCCCAAGCAGGTTGTCATCGCGCTGGACGCCGTTATTCCCATCGTAAACAAAAGCAACCCCGTAAGTGACCTGACCATTGAACAGCTTCAGGCTATTTACGCAGGCAAAGTAACCAACTGGAAAGAAGTTGGCGGCAACGACGAAGGCATCGTTGTTGTTTCCCGCGACACGTCCTCCGGCACGTACGAAACCTGGAGCAAATTTGTAATGGGTAAAACCCGTGTGTTCCCGGGCGCTCTGTTGCAGGCTTCCTCCGGTGCCGTTCTGCAGGCCGTATCTAAAAACCCCCGCGCCATCAGCTACGATGGAATCGGCTACGTTGACAGCTCTGTAAAGGCTCTCACCGTAAACGGTGTGGAAGGTAATGATAAGACAGCTAAAGACAAAAGCTTCCCTATCGCCCGTACCTTGCAGGTATACATCGACGGTAACCCCTCCGGTGCCACCAAGGGCCTGATCGACTTCATCCTGTCACCCGAAGGTCAGAACATTGTTAAGGAAGCAGGCTTCATCAAGCTGTAGGCTTCAGAGTTAAAGCTTCACCCTGAAAAGTTACTCCACGCGAAAAGGCCCCTGCCGGTAACGGCACGGGGCCTGCCGCGCAACCAGCAAAAAGCGGATTGCCAGAACAGTATGATTTCTCTTTCGCGTCGCAATAAAGACACTCTCATCGCCGGAGCATTTCAAGCCAGCGCAGCCCTGTGCATCCTGATACTTTTTCTCATCATGGTGTTTTTGTTTGTTGAAGGCTTACCAGTCATCAAATTCATCTCGCCGCTTGATTTTATCTTCGGCAGAGAATGGTACCCGACAGATGACCCTGCGGACTTCGGTATTCTGCCCATGATTGTGGGTTCGCTTGCTGTAACAGGGCTCTCGTCAGTTATTGCCATTCCGCTGGGCCTGATGACGGCTGTGTATCTGTCTGAAATAGCCTCTCCGCGTATGCGCGGTATTATTAAACCGCTGGTAGAAATGCTCCAGGCTCTGCCCTCAGTTGTAATAGGCTTTTTCGGCATGGTGGTTGTCGCGCCGTACCTGCAGGAAACGTTCGGTCTGGCAACGGGACTTAACCTGACAAACGCGGCCATCATGCTGGCATTCATGGCGGTTCCCACCATTACCAGTATTTCAGAAGACGCTATTTACTCCGTTCCCAACGAGCTGCGCGAAGCATCCCTCGCGCTGGGGGCCACCCGCTGGCAGACTATCGCCCGAGTGGTGCTGCCTGCTTCACTGCCGGGCATCAGCACGGCTGTCATTCTGGGCATGTCACGTTCTATCGGCGAAACCATGGTTGTTCTGATGGTTGCAGGCGGTGCTGCCATGATCCCCGGAAGCCTATTTGATCCCGTCCGCCCCATGCCTGCATCCATTGCGGCAGAAATGGCCGAAGCTCCATTCCATAGCGATCATTATTACGCGCTGTTTGCCACCGGCATGGTACTGTTCGTCTTCACGCTTATGTTCAACATCCTTGCGGCATGGATAGCGGAAAAGAAAAAGCAGGTCGGCGTTTCAACCCTGTAAAAAAAATTATGAATCACGCTTTCACTCATCCCAACGTTACGTCACTCGGGGGCCAGCCCATGCATTCTTCCACTTCAACACTTGTTCAAGATCAGGGGTTTCTCAAACGCAGAAAGCCTGTACAGGCATTCATGTTTGCCCTGTTCAAAGCATCTGTTGCAGTAAACGCGCTGGCGCTGGCAGTTATCTGCGGGTTTGTCCTGTATTACGGCCTTCCCGCCATCAACTGGGAATTTCTGTCTGCGCATCCGCGCGATGCCATGACAGCAGGCGGTATTTTTCCGTGTATCCTCGGAACCATCGCACTCAGCTACGGTTCCATGCTCATTGCCCTGCCGTGGGGAGTATGCACCGCCATTTACCTGCATGAATATGCAAAGCCCGGCCCGTTTCTGCATATCATCAGACTTGCAATCAACAACCTTGCCGGTGTGCCCTCGGTCGTTTTCGGGCTCTTCGGCCTCGCATTTTTTGTTACGCTGATGAAAATGGGCGTCAGCCTGCTGGCAGGTATGTTCACTCTGGCGGCGCTTATTCTGCCACTTATCATCGGCGCATCAGAAGAAGCCCTGCGTTCCGTATCACAGACGTACCGCGAAGCATCACTGGCGCTGGGAGCAACCAAATGGCAGACACTTTCCAGAGTGGTCCTGCCTGCTGCGGCACCAGGCATCCTTACCGGAGCCATCCTCGGCATCGGGCGTGCGGCAGGCGAAACTGCAGCCATAATGTTCACCGCTGCCATGTTCTTCAGCCCCAAGCTGCCTGCTTCAGTCTTTGACAGCGTTATGGCACTGCCCTACCATATTTACGTATTAGCCACCGCCGGACTGGACATAGAAAAAACCCGCCCCCTGCAATACGGCACCGCGTTGGTGCTTATAGTGTTGGTGCTGGGCATGAACATGCTGGCAATCATTATCCGGGCAAGGCTGCAACGAAAAATGCGCTGACGCGCACTTCAGCTCCGCAACACCAAGGGCGGCGGCACACGCCGCCGCCCTTATTCATTAACCGGAACCGGCTGTCAGCCGACTAAGTAAGGGGGCCAGATGGCGACCAAGAACTTTGTGTTAGACACCAACGTTCTGATTGAAAGCCCTGAAAGTATCCTCAGCCTGCGCAACGGGCAGGAAAACAACATTTTCATCCCCTACCATGTACTGCTTGAGCTCAACACGCTGAAAACCAACCCCAGACTACGGCACATCGTGTCAAAAGTAGTCGACATCTTACTTGATCACAAAGACATCATCCATTTTATCCACAACGATTCCAGCACATCGCCATTCTCCGAAGAGCTAGTGGACAACTTTATCCTTAAAGAAGTACGCGAGGCCCGCATTGAAAGCCCCATTCTGGTTACCAATGACAGAATCCTGCAACTTCAGGCCGGCTTAAACGGCATTAACTGTGAAGAGTATAAAGATTCACGCCCGTTCCAGTCTGATTCACAACAATACACAGGTTTTGCAGAGGCCGCAGAATCATCGCCCCCTAATTCCTTTCACTGGCAGGAAGGCAAACCGGTTTTCAACGGGCCGGATGGCGAAGAAGTTATAAACTACACCAATGAAGTCTGGCAGGTGAAGCCCCGCAGCATTTACCAGAATCTGGCGATGCTGCTTATGCTGCACGAAAAGATAGACATTGTTTCAGTGCAATCAGAAGCAGGTTACGGTAAAACATACCTTGCGCTTGCCTCTGCGCTGCATCTGGTAATGCAGTCGCACCGTTACAGCAAAGTTTTCGTCCTGAAACCCACCATCGAGCTGGGAGCAAAAATGGGGTTTCTCCCTGGTGACATCCGCGAAAAGATGGAACCGTACATGCGCTATATCAGCGACTTGTTATTAAAGCTGCATACGCTACGCCCCGCTAACCGAATCTTTCTTAACTCTGCCGAACCACCACTAAAGTTCGATCCCAAGCGGTTTGAAATCCTGCCGCTTGCGTACATACGCGGTACGAACATAGAAAATGCCGTTGTCATCATTGATGAAACACAGAATCTTTCACGAACAGAGGTAAGGGCACTGCTGACCCGCATGGGGGAAAACGTCAAGTGCATCTGCCTTGGTGATACACGGCAGGTGGACAACCCGTATTTGAACGAATCAAATAACGGCCTGAACTGGATTGTCCGCAAGCTTAAAGGATACAATAACTACGCTCATATCGTCCTTAAAGGAGAGCGTTCCCGCGGGCCGATCACGGATATTGTTATAAAATCTCAGTTATAATTTCAGACAACTACGCACATAGCAAAGGCGCTTTATCTACAGCGCCTTTTTTATGGTCTGCTGAACTGGTGTGTATAAAACCAGCTAACCCTCTGCATTGGCATACTGGATACTGCGTCCTGCTCGTCACTATTCGCCAGACACAACATGGGGCTCCCGCCGCACAAAACAAAAACTTTTATATCGTCTGTTACAGGCCGGCAAAAACAACAAGCTGTTAACAACTTTTGAATACATAAAGTTAACATTGCAGCATCAAAAAACAACACGTTCTGGACGTATCAAAAAAGCCCACGGGAAAAACAATGTTCAACGGAAAAATATCCTGTAAACTAAGGTAGAAAACATACAAGGGCACGGGAATAGGTACTGACCGTACGGAGACCATTTTCAGCGACTAGTCGCGGCCCTTCTTGCCTGTTCGGGCTCCTTTCCAGCATCAGCTAAAAACTGTATGGATTGAGAGAATGTGTAAAAAGCCTGTAAGTCCGCTTGCGCCTTTGATTACGTGCCTGCTATAATAAAAGTTCAGGCAAATCCTGCTCTAGTGGTGTAACCTGCCGGAGCGTCAGAGAATAAGACATCAAAGGAGACTGCATGAGCGACCACCTGCATGAGAAATACCGGCTTGGTGATGCAGATTTTTATCATATCCGAAACCGGAACGAAGCCCGTGTTCTGCGGATGATGGAAAAAGTATTTGAAGAGCCGCCGGGACTGCGTCCAAATGCAGAAGACCTGCACGACATTTACGCACTTGCTCTTAATTCACTTCCCGCACGGTATGCGCAAAAGGGCAGCATTGTACTGCGTGACCCCGTACGCGACTCAGATGTTCTGGAAGCCGTGCGTAAAGCCGTGGCAATCGTAGTTCATAATCCTAAACAATAGATTGCGCAGCCTGCTTACAGCATATCCAGAGCGCAATCTGTCCGGACAAGTACTTCATGATAAAAACAGATACACATCTGCACACGCTGCATTCTCACGGCAAGGCAACAGTTGAAGCCATGTTTCATGCCGCCCGCGCCAAGGGTATAGACATCATCGGCTTTTCTGAACATTCTCCGAGACCCGAAACCCACAGTTACCCTTCTGATTACCAGCCCCGCCTTATCGAAGGCTTTCCCACATATGTTGCAGACGTAAAACGCCTGCGCGATGAATTTAAAAACGAAGCCACTGTACTTTTCGGGCTTGAGATGGACTGGGTGGAAGGCAACGAGACGTTTATAGCGGACACCCTGAAGGCCCATGACTTTGACTATGTTATCGGCGGCATCCACTTCATTGATACATGGGGATTTGATTACCGCAAAGAAGACTGGCAGGTTTTAAGCGAGTCCAGACAAGTTGAACTGTACCAGCAGTTTTATGCCACCATGGCGAACATGGCGCGGACAGGCCTTTTCAACATTGTCGCGCATCCTGACATTATCAAAATTTTCAGTGTTGACCTTTTCAGAGAATGGGCTGCCGGTGATGAGGCAAAAGCAGCATTCCGTACTGCACTTACCGCCATTCATGATGCCGGTATGGCCATTGAAATTTCATCTGCCGGTTTGCGTAAACCCTGCAAAGAAATTTACCCTTGCCCGCAGTTTATAGCACTGGCTTCTGAAATGGGCATTCCGGTTTCTTTCGGCTCGGACGCTCACAGCGAAGCTTCCGTGGGTTACGCTTTTGATCAGCTGGAACAGTATGCCCGCAAGTTCGGATACACGGACAGCGTGTACTTTGTTAAACGGCGCATGCATTCGCGGAAGTTTTAAAAACACCTGACCGGTTCGGCAAATCAAAAGCCCGAGAGCAGGATCAACGCCTGCCCTCGGGTTTATTGATATTTTGCGCACTATTCTGCTCTGCCACCTAGATAAAATACGCTGCCTTCTGGGCTGTCTGTAGATGGCCCCCGGAAGGCAGAAGCAAAGTGAGCAAAAACAATTTCGTGTTCGCCGCTTGCAATATGTAAAAATCTTCACCGGCTGCCCGTTGTTGCAGTGCAGGTATTGTACAGGCGCTGTACAGGTAGCAAAGTTCGCATAATTGCAAGGTAAGCCGAGCTGGATATCCTAGAAAGTTTACAACAGGCTGCATCAAAAGCGGATATCCTCAGAACCTGCCAGAGAAATATACATAGCATTGCAAGCCTGTAGCAACACCCCAACAACAAACATTCTTTATGTCAGACAGCAGCACACTTTTCACTCTAGATTCCGTTCGCATCAGCTACAGGGATATACCGGCGCTGGATACGGTCAGCTGGGTACTTTCATCTGGCAGTCATCATGCCGTGCTGGGTATGAACGGTTCCGGCAAATCCACACTGCTGCGCCTTATTGCAGGCGATGCCCGCCCTGATCAGTTATGCGGCGGCAGCATCCACTGGATGATTGACGGGCAACGCGAAGACAGCCCCATAGCGATCAAAGGTCGCTATGGGTTTGTATCGGCTGAGCTGCAGGAAAAGTACATTCGTCAGGCATGGCGCATGACCGGCGAAGAAATAATCCTTTCCGGATTTTTTGCCAGCCCGATGCTATACAGCACTCCCACCGAAGCCCAGCGTGAAGCAGCGCAAGATACTGCCCGCCTGCTGGATGCTGCACAATTGCTGGACATGGAACTTCCGGCCATGTCGCAGGGACAGTTGCGAAAAATACTGCTGGCACGGGCCGTGGTGCATTCGCCTCGGGTACTGCTATTGGACGAAATATGCGAAGGACTTGATGCAGCAAACCGCGATATCATTCTTGCTGCGGTTGACTGTATAGCCAGCCCGCAAACCACTGTTCTGCTGACCGGCCACAGGCCCGAAGAATTCCCGTCCTGCATAACAAAAGGCTTACTTCTACATCATGGGAGACTGGTTAAGGAAGGCAGTCTTAGTGATACGTTGACAGAGTTACAAAAGTATCAGGCACTGGCTCTGTCTCCTCCTCGTGAATCTGTTGACTCACTGACAAGCTCCGGAGTTGTACCCCTGCCAGCTGCAGACAAAAAAGAGTCTGCTCTTTCAGCAGGGCAGCAGGATATCTCCGCCAAAACAGACCGCGGGCAAAAAGACTCAAAGCAGGCAGCAGGACATAAGACGTTCTCCACAGGTGCGGAGCTCCCATCGTATGCAGCAGATCAGCTTTCTGAAACAGGCACAGAAGCAAATGGGGCAGGCAATCCCATTGTCAGCATCTCACATGCACAGGTATTCATCGAACGGAAACAAATACTGCATGACATCACATGGCAGATCAATTCCGGTGAGAACTGGGTGATTCTCGGCCCCAACGGTGCAGGAAAGTCTACCTTGCTGCGACTTATTTACGGGGACGAACGGCAGGCATGGGGTGGAGAGGTGCAATGGTTCGGCAGCAGCGGCCCTGTATCCCTGCAGGAAGTACATCGTCGCATAACCATTGTTTCTGACAAGTTGCAGGCTACCTATGGTCATGACAAATATCACGCGACCTTGCTGGAACTAAGCGGTGAGGATTTGGTGCTTTCCGGTTTCTTCAGTTCCACAGGACTCTGGTGGCACACCGTAACCGACGAGCAGAGAACCGCAGCAGCCCGATGGATGCATCGTCTGGGCATCAGCAGTCAGGCGCACAAACCTGTCCGTACCATGTCGTACGGAACATTGCGGCGTTTTATGCTGGCGCGGGCGGTAGTGGCAAAACCGCAGCTGTTGATTCTGGACGAGCCTCTTTCCGGCATGGATGAACGTTCCCGCAGCCAGTTCATCCGCCTGCTCTCCTCACTGGCACAACAAAAAATGCAACTGGTACTTGTCACCCACCACCAGCAAGACATCATACCTGAAATAACGCACGAGCTGCACTTGCATGAGGGGCGCATCACATACTGCGGCCCACGCAGGAACAATGAAATAAAACAAACGGGATAAATATGATGAAGCCTACAACGATTCCTCGGCGTGGCATGCCTCTTCATGCTCTTATTCAAGCCGCAGGTGTTCATTCCATTGCAGAGGCTATGCTTGTCGTGCAAAGCGGCATTCCATGCATCGGCCTGCCCTTGCGCCTGCCGGTACACCGTGAGGACCTTTCAGAAGCGGAAGCGGTAGAAGTCTGCCGCATGCTTGACGCTCTGCCACAGGAAAAAGGCGGCCCCGCCTGTCCTGTCTGTATCACGTATTTACATGATGCAGCTACAATCCGCGATTTTGTCATGCAGTTAGGTGTTTCTCACGTCCAGTTGCACGGAAATATTTCGACGGCTGAGCTTGCAGCGTTGCGGGCGGAAATACCATCGCTGTATATCATCAAAAGCCTTGTCATAAAAAAAGACAGCTCCGGACAGGACAACAGGGGCCAACTGCTAAAAATTATCCGCGATACCGCTGCCATAGTAGATGCCTACATTACGGACACCCATGACCCGTCCACCGGTGCGGACGGTGCAACCGGTAAAACCCATGACTGGAGCATCAGCAGAATGCTGGTAAACGAATCACCGCTGCCGGTAATTCTGGCTGGCGGTCTGACTCCTGACAATGTGCATGAAGCAATCATGCAGGTCCGGCCCGCCGGTGTGGACGCTCATACAGGGCTGGAAAATGCCGAAGGTATGAAGGATGCCACACTGTGCCGCCGCTTTGTAAGTGAAGCCCTTGTTGCTTTTGCCGAACTTTCACGCTGGCCCCAGGCTTGAGCATAACCAGACACAGGGCATCCCGAGCCATCTTACAGAACATGCCGGAATAGTGAACCAGCCAAAAAGCACCCCCCTCTATTCTCCTGTTATTATTGCGTACCTCAAAGTATATCAGTTTTTTCCAGCCTCGTATTACCCACCACACTGAAGTTTTTTTGCGTAAAAAAAAGCCTGTCTTTCAACAGGCTCAAGTATAAATATGAGGTGCAGCTATTAGTGCCCTTTGCCGCCTTTACCGCCGCCGTTACCGCCGCCGTTACCACCGCCGTTGCCGCCTTTACCGCCACGACCATTGTCAGAGCCAAAGCTGCTTCTACCGCCGACCGTTCGGTCTTCACCGGCATTCTTAGCTCCCGCCTTAACCTCAACAGCACGTTGTCTGGCTTTCATCTTAGCCTCTGCCGCGCGCTGTTTGGCTTCCGCTTTTGCTTCTTCAGCAAATCGCCTGGCTTGCGCCTTGATTGTTGCGGCACGGTTTATTTTATTCTCTTCTCGGCTAACAGCGTCAAAGCTTTTGGCAGTAGATTTAACTGCAGAACCGGCCATAACAACTTCGCTATCACCTGCGTTATCGAAGGCTGCAACAGCGCCCTCTGAAACAGAAAGAGATGTAGTGGATTGAGATACGACAGTCTTAAAACGGGTACCGCGAACAGATGCAACCATATGCGGAGTTTCTACGTCCAGTTTATTGCCGGGGACGACAGAAAAATTAACAGTCCCTTTAAGAACCTTGATGTGCAGCTTGCCGGCAGCATCTACACCTTTATTGGTAACGAATGATTTGGCATCTGCTTCAATGACAACCACACCGTCAGGTGTGGCAAGTGTAACGGAGCCTGTATCGTTCACCATGACCGTTTGATCAACGGCTACAGCTTTGACACCGGATAAGGAACTCATCTGATTACTGGCATCAATGACAAGGCCTTTTCCTGTGTCATCCACCAGCATCAAATCCTGAGCATAGGCCTGAGAAAAACTCAAAGTGAGTGCAAGCACCAAAAGAATAATATTTCGCATTTCCCCCCCCGAAGAAAAGTTAGTAACTATTACTTATTATCCTTATCATTCATTGTTTGCAATTTCCAGCTTTTTCCCATCTTAATTTGCACTAAGATATCAACGAGTTCAGGATCAAAAGCCGTTCCTTTGTTTTCACAAATATAATTACATACCTTTTCAGGCGTCCATCCTTGGCGATAAGGACGGTCGCTGGTCAACGCATCAAACACATCGGCAACAGCCGTGATTCTGGCACCAAGACATATATCGCTCCCAGCTAACTGAGATGGATAGCCTTTTCCGTCATAACGTTCGTGGTGTTGCAGAAGAGTATTAATAGTTTCGGAAGGTAAGCCAACAAGCTGCATAATTTTAAAACCAATCTCAGGATGCGTTTTGATTAATGCAAACTCTTCATCCGTCAGTTTGTCGGTCTTTAAAAGTACGGAATCCGGAATACCGATTTTACCCACGTCATGTATTAAGGAGCCAAGGTAAATATCTTCAGCCAACTCCTCGTTGATGTTCATCTCTTCCATAATCTCAAGGACAAGAGATGATACTCTGTTAGAGTGCCCGCCGGTTATCGGGTCACGGTAATCAAGTGCGGTAAATATCGAGCGGATTGTCTTTAAAAGTACGGCCTTCCTTTCCTTTGCCTCAACAATGTTTCGATAGAACATCGCATAAGACAAAAGAGCGGCACACAACGCATGAAGCGTGTTCAAACTTATATGACGATTCCACCCTAACAGAACGAACCTGCGCCCCCCTGCGCTATAAGGAATTGGTAACGCGAGCCCCCAACTCATTCCGGCAGGCCCGGGACGGACAGCCATGAGACCGGAATCAGCTGCCTTTAAAAAGCGCTCTTCAATTTCTTCAGAAGGCAGACAGTTACCCACCAGTGTCACTTCAGAAGACCCGACTACATCTTTCCATATGGATTCAAGCAAAGAGGCAAGGTTCTGATGCTGGCTCATCCGTGCTGCATTCAGCTCTGTAATCTGCTGAAAAGCGTGGCCCTGCAGCTCCCAGTCCCGATGCACATAGATGTAGCGCAACACCTGAGCAGTAAGGAAACAGAAAACCATTGCCAGCAACGGCGCAGCCGACCCCACCCACAAAGCTTTGCTGACAAAGATAATATGAACAATAGTCAGGTAAGACACTGCACATAACGCAAACCATACAAGTGCAACCACTGGGCGTCTGCCGCCGATAACACCTCCTGCTACTGCCAGCATCAAAGTCAGTACAGCCGCAATTATCGGCGTTATGCGAACAGGCGGCTCGCCCCATAGAATAGTTGCCAGCGCCTTCGCATTGACTTCAGCTCCGGGCATTTCGATCCCGCCAGCAGGCCCGGGAACAAGATGAAAATCTGCCGCCCCAGACGCAGCAACTCCGACTACAACAATTTTATTTTTAAATGTTTCCGGAGGGACACGTCCTGAAAGTACATCCCAGTATTCGTATCTGGTAATCGGACTCGAAGCAGTCTGAACCCACAGCATACCGTGTGCATCAATCGGAACAGAATGTTCGCCTATAACCAGTTCGTAACCGTTATCCAGCGACTTCAACCCCGGAGTAGCTCCTGAAACAAGCGAAGCACCAGCCAGAGGAAATGAAGCCAAGGGAGTATCTTTTACGCTCCAGACAGGCTTTAAAAAACGGTAGTAGCCGTCGATGTCTTTCGGCACATTAGTTATGCCGACTTTTGCTGCGGCTTGAAGTAGTGATGTATACGGATAAACAACTTGAGGAGTACCGGAAAGGTCTGTGGTTATATGGCAAGCTACCACAACATTGCCAAGCGCTCGAACAACAGCCGCAAGCAAGGCATCGGCTTCCGGCGGGCCGGATTCAGCCATCAGAATGTCGAATAGAATAGCTTTTGAAAATCCTAACTTACCTAAGAGCTGTGCATGGTACTGTCTTGACCAAGGCCAAGAGCCAAGCTGCTTAAACGTCGGCTCCCCTGCCAGAACTAAAACAACATTTTTCTGCTCTTCCGGCGTCTCTATTGTTTTGTAATGAGCATCAAAAAAGAAACGTTCAAATCGTTCCAGCGCATATGTTCGGGTATACCCGAACACACTGAAAACGATTGCAACAAATGCAACACCTACAATTGAGTATAGTCTTTGCCGATGATTCATGTTTCACAAAACAAAGCATTACGTTATGGATTATTTGTTCATAAGTATCCATTCATCAAGAAACCTGTCAATGCTATTGTTGAGTATAGCCCGCAGAACTTGTAAGCAAATTAATGCCATGAAATATGCAAGTGTTCATTTGAAAAAAGGCTATTACAGATAAAAAAAGAAAGGCTCCTGCTACAAAACCACAAAGAAATTGCAGGCACCGAATGAGTATTGTCATTCAGCAAGTATAACGCAGTAACACATGATCTTTTATTAGTTCCTCCCCCCAAGCTACTGCATATTGTGAATAATACTTTGCAGCTCAGGCAATTTCGCAACAACGCCTGCAACACGCAACAAGAGGCACACAGTGTGTTGCAGCGGTCCCGATTCCCACTGCAATTCATGGGTCAGGATAAGTTGACAAGCCTTACTATTTACCCTCTCGGCACTTCCCACGGCCTACCAACAGACTGATACTCTATGCTTCCTCAAACGTTAGCTTCTTTTTTGACTCTGACGGGCTGCAAGGGTTGAGAATTCCGCTACTTTCCGCTAAGAAGAAGCAGGCACATAGTGAAATGAATCACAACAGGGTATAAGAGGGTATAAACATGGATTTTCTGTTCTTCTTTCTTGGTCTGGCTTCTGTTCTCGGCGCTATCTACTACATTAAAAAGACCAGCTAACCAGTAACCAACCGCAATCTGGACAAATTTCGCCCCGTCTGCCCGCAGGCGGGGCCTTTTGTTATGGTCTGAATAATCCCGCATTGTGGCCTGCGGACCAATTCTTTGTGGCGGCCTTCATATTCATAGCAGCCTTGCCTCATTCTGCCTGTTCAATTACCCGCGACTAAATCAGATTATGCTTAACTATACCGGCTATCTGTTGTCTTCCGATTCTCTTCAGAAAACGCCCCTACCTTGGACATAATGCGCCATATTGTCCCTGACACGTCCCGATGCATCCTGTAGCACCCCGCCAAATCCTATATTCTCTGCTCTAACCGGTCCGCCCTGACGCATAATACCAATTTTTTCTTACAAGCTTTTTATGGAGCCGATAACAAACACGCTCAGCTTGCCATAGCCTGCACGGTGCGCTAGTCACTTGCCCAAACGGCACACGACTCAACTACCTGCCGCCAGTGCGGCAAACGAGATGATAGACACATGACAACCACATCACGATCATTATCCGACGCAGACAGCAGAATCACCTCTGCCCGCCTGCGACGGACTATTCAACTTTGCTTTGCGTTATTCTCCATTTTCTGCGGCTGGCGTTTTTATCTGTACTTTCACTGGGCCACAGAACAAACAGGCATTTTTACGCCCAAGCCCCCTATGGTCGAAGGCTTTCTGCCCATCAGCGCACTGCTGGGGGCAAAGCACTTTTTCACCACAGGTCAGTGGGACCCGGTACACCCCGCTGGGCTGACCATCTTCTTTGCAGCCATTGGCATCAGCCTTTTCTTCCGCAAAGGTTTTTGCGGCTACATATGCCCCATAGGATACTTCAGCGGTCTGCTGGAACGAACAGGCAAAAGGCTCGGGCTGAACAGGCGGCGCCCAGCAAGGCCTGATACCACGCTGAAAAAAATTACATATGCCCTGCTTCGCCTGCCCAAATATGTCATCATGGCCGGATTCTTCTGGACAATCGGCTTTAGCATGAACGCACAGGCAACTGCTTCTTTTTTAACCAGCCCGTACAATCAGGTTGCAGACTCAAAAATGTTACTCTTCTTCCTGAACCCTTCTGCCATTGCACTTACTGTTCTGGCTGTTCTTGGCATAGCCAGTCTTTTTATTACCAATCCCTGGTGCCGTTTTTTGTGCCCATACGGAGCGCTGCTGGGCATTTTCTCCAAGCTGAGTCCGTTTGCAATCCAGCGAGATCAGTCAGCATGCATTAAGTGTGCGCAGTGCAGTAAAGCTTGCCCTGCCGGTATTGCCGTAGATACCAAAATCCGCATTTCCAACGCAGACTGCATAGGATGCACTGAATGTATAACCGCCTGCCCGAAGCAGGATTGCCTGCAAGTTACCGCACTGGGCAGAAAACAGTTTTTCTGGAGCATCTGTTACGGTTCTGTCGCCCTTTTGTGGATTAGCTACCTTGTTGCAGTCTGGTCCGGCCATTGGGACGTTGCCGTGAATGCCGACATGGTCCGTATGTTCCATAAATCCGTACTGTAACGTTTCAGCCTGTTGCGCCCTCTTGCCTTCGTCACAGACTGAATTATCATTAAAAAAAGTGAGTAGTACCCGCCGCAGGCTATTGCCACAACAAAGCGGGTCGCGTAACGAGCCTTTATTCCACAGGCAACGTGCACAGTTTACGGATAAAAGGAGACCCATTAATGACCAGTCAATTGAAGACCGTCCTTCTTCTTGCTCTGCTTTCAGGCCTCATTATAATGCTTGGCGGCCTGCTGGGCGGCAAAACGGGACTTATCTTCGCCTTTGGCTTTGCCCTTATTATGAATGTGGGCAGCTACTGGTATTCCGACAAAATCGTGCTGAAAATGTACCATGCCCGCGAGGTCACCCCCTCTGAGGCTCCCATGTTGCACGCCATGGTAGACGAAGTTATCCAACGCGCCGGCATCCCCAAACCTCGCGTCTGCATTATTCCTGAACAAACGCCCAACGCATTTGCTACCGGCCGTAACCCTGAACACGGAGTGGTAGCCGTTACCGAAGGCATCCTGCAACTGCTGACGCCTGAAGAGCTGAAAGGGGTTATCGCACACGAAGTAGGCCACATTGCCAACCGAGATATCCTCGTACAAAGCATTGCCGGAGTGCTTGGATCAGTCATTGTGATGCTTGGCAACATTCTGCAGTTCAGCGCCTTTTTCGGCGGTGGCAGCAATGATGAAGAAGGCGGAAGCAATCCGATAGCTATGCTGGCTATGGCGTTTCTTGCTCCTATTGCAGCTTCGCTTATTCAGTTTGCCATTTCGCGTTCTCGCGAATATCTGGCAGACGAAGCTGGTGCACGCTTATCCGGCAATCCGCTTTATCTTGCCAGCGCACTGCAGAAACTGGGCGCTTATAGTGGACGCATCCCCATGCACAGCGGCAATCAGGCTACTGCACATATGTTTATTGTAAACCCGTTCAGCGGCATGCGTATGGCAGAACTTTTCAGCACTCATCCGCCCATGGAAGAGCGCATCCGCCGCCTGCAGCAGATGGCCGGCCGCTAGTCGTTCACTGCTTCGTAAAAAACAAAGGCCGTCCCTTTCGGGACGGCCTTTTTCCGTTTGGTGGAGCACCGCGCCGACTATGCGGTGGTTCCATCATAAGATGCTTCAAATACGAGATCTCCCGAAAGACATCCGTACGTAAAATCACTTTCCGGCAGGCTGAGAGGCTGTACCCGATGATAAATAAGGCTGCAACCGGATTCTCTTAGCCCGATATGCCACGCATAGCTTGATAGGAAATGGCAGGACTCGCGCCGTACCATTCCGACCCCGCTGGATTCAGCATCCAACCTAAGCTGCAGAACTGCTTTCTTTCAACTCGCGGTACTTCACAAGATCATCAACGGTAAGAACAATCATATCATGCTTTTTACCAAATTCGATGATTTCCGGCATGCGGGCCATCGTTCCGTCTGCATTTGTCACTTCACACAACACGCCGCAGGGTTTCAGTCCGGCAAGGCGCATCAGGTCAACTGTTGCCTCCGTATGGCCCCTGCGCTCCAGCACTCCCCCAGCCTTGGCCCGCAAAGGAAACACATGACCGGGACGGCACAAATCCGAGGGACAGGCATCATCTGCAATAGCAGTAAGTACAGTCTGCACTCTGTCCGCAGCGGAAACACCCGTCGAAACACCGCATTGAGCTTCAATGGACACTGTGAAGGCAGTCTGGTTGCGGCTGTTATTCGCTTCCACCATCATGGGCAACTCAAGCTGACGCACCTTTTCGTCAGTCAGACAAAGGCACACGATACCGCTGCATTCGCGAATCAACAAAGCCATCTGCGCAGGAGTCAAAGACTCAGCAGCATAAATCAGATCGCCTTCGTTTTCGCGATCTTCGTCGTCGGTTACCAGAACGCCTTCACCGCGGCGCAACGCCTCAAGAGCCGCTTCCACACGTTCTTCAAAAGTACCGGTAAGCAAAGTTTCAGATACAGTCATTGGAGCCACTCCCTTTCTGAGCAATATAAAAACAAGGGCGTGGAGAACAGGCAGGAGAGCTGCGGCAACACCGCAAGAGACACAACTCGCGCCGAAAACGGCACAGTTGCGCAAGACTGCCTTATCCTCTTTCATCCGGACTATTACCGTCGGCTCCGGTTTTTCACCGGATCTGCTGACCCCGCAAACAATGCGGGCGCTCGCGGGCTTGCCGCATCAGCACAGGGGCTGAAAGGTCGACTTACCGCCGGTGGGGAATTGCACCCCGCCCTGAGAATAATTTCACAAGCTATACATCTACGCACGTCGGGCTGTCAATATTTCTTGCATAATAGAACAATAAATACAACATAAGTTGTAGCTCGACATTATTGCACACAAAGCTGCACCGGAGTATCTTCCCTTTATGCAAGAGATTCATAAAGACCTTCTCGCTTTTGTCGAGGAAGCAATACCCTTTCATAAAATGCTCGGAATCAAGGTTGAGTCCGCAACCCCCGGTTACGCTAAAATCCGCCTGCCGTTTCAGGAATGCCTATGCGGCAATAAGGAGCGCGGAGCCTTGCACGGTGGAGTTACTGCTGTACTGGTGGATGTTTGTGGAGCCGTCGCGCTATGGACCCACTTCGGCCCGCAGGATAAAACCGCCACAATTGACATGCGGGTGGATTATCAGCGCCCTGCCCCGCTTGCAGACCTGATTGCCGAAGGGCATGTACGCGTGCTGGGCAACCGTATAGCAAACCTTCACGTAGAGGTTAGGTCCGTATTAAATCCTGAAGAGCTCATAGCAGAGGGACGATGCGTTTATTACATCAAACGCGTTCCTGACGCGTGACAAACACACCTGACAGTAACACTCAAAAACAAGCCTACGTAGAAAGCCGAAGATGGTGGATTGTTTAGATGGTATCAGTAAAACATAAGCGCAGACAATACGACCCAAATCCAACATAAAAGGCCGCCCCGAAGGGCGGCCTTTTAATGGCCGAAAGCTAGAAAGGAGAGGCTATCGTTTCCGGCTTCCGGGGTCTACCAAGAGTTGTTACCAGCATCCGCCGGCACCATGCTTCAATCCCTGAGGCATACATGCAAAAGCAAAGCATTGACTCAGTACAGACGCAGTGCCAGACAGCAGGGCGCAGTTCTCCGCTGGTTGCACGCAGAGCTACACGAGAATGTTCCCGCATACTCCGCGGCAAAAAGCTTAGACTCTATTGCGGCTTCCTGCGGATGAACGAAGGAATTTCGAACTCGTCCTCATCAAAGGTAAAGTCTTCATCAGCGTTTACCGCAGCCTGACGCGGAGTCAGCGGCGCAGGCTGAGCAGCCTGTTGTTTGCGCAGGTAAGCGGGAATACTTCTGTCACCTTCTGTAAAAGTAGAAACACCACGCGGCACACTGCCGTCCATAGTTCTGCGCGGTGCAGATTCAGGAGCAGCCTGCTGGTTCATAGGACCGGCATGCACCTGTGCCTGAGGGGCAGCCGTGACTGTACCACCGCTACCACCGCCGGAACCACTGCGACTACGGCCATGAATCTGTGTAATTTTGCCGCTGGACTGCATTTCATCCAACGTGGAGTTGTCAATGCCGGTGGCAATAACGGTAATACGCATTTCGTCGCCCATGTTTTCATCAAACACGGTACCAAAGAAGATGCGGGCTTCGTCGTGCGCAGCTTCCTGAATGACGCTTGCAGCTTCGCTTACTTCCTGAATTGTCAGGTCGTAGCTGCTGGTAATGTTCATCAGAACACCCCGGGCACCATCAATGGAAACGTCTTCAAGCAGCGGGCTGGTAATGGCGCGCTGAGCGGCTTCATGCGCACGCGACTCGCCGGAAGAAGTACCGGCCCCCATCATAGCCAGACCGGACTCGCCCATGACCGCTTTAACGTCTGCAAAGTCAAGGTTAATCAGACCGGGAACCATAATCAGGTCAGAGATGCCCTTCACTGCGAAGTACAGAATTTCATCTGCACGTTTAAGCATTTCAATGAAGGTAGCCTTCTTGGAAGCAAGCGACAGCAGTCTGTCGTTGGGAATGGTAATCAAGCTGTCCACATGTTTGCGGAACTCTTCGATACCTTTTTCCGCTGCTTCCAGACGCTTTTTCCCTTCAAAAAAGAAAGGCTTCGTCACAACGCCTACAGTAAGAGCACCCATGTCTTTTGCCACCTGAGCGATAACAGGAGCGGCACCGGTTCCGGTTCCGCCGCCCATACCAGCGGTAACAAAGACCATGTCTGCCTCACCAAGCGCTTCGCGGATGGCTTCAATGCTTTCAAGCGCAGCCTGTTTACCCACTTCGGGGTCGGCACCGGCGCCAAGCCCTTTGGTCAGAGCCTCGCCAAGCTGAATTTTAAATTCGGCCTGCGAACGGTTAAGTGCCTGCACGTCAGTGTTCGCAGTGATAAAGGTAACACCGTTAAGCACCGATGTGATCATGTTGTTAACGGCGTTTCCGCCGCCACCGCCGACGCCAACGACCTTGATTTTGGCCGAGCTGTCGATGTCGATATCGTGAAAATCCATATGCCTCTCCTTTAGCCGATACGGTGGATAACCAAAAAATTACGAAATATCCGAGAACCACTTACGCATGCGCGACAACACCCGGTTGAACACATTTGCATCACGTATACGGAACTTCAGCTCCAGTCCTTCCTTTTCCGCGCCGTAGCACAACAAGCCTACAGCGGTGGCAAATTTGGGACTGTTAACCACATCCTTCAATCCCCCGACTTTACGGGGATACCCTATACGGGTGGGCAGGTTGAAAATCTGCTCTCCAAGCTCCTGACAGCCTTCGATAAGCGCTGTTCCGCCTGTCAGCACCACGCCTGCGCCGATCATATTTTTAAAGCCGTAACGAACCAGCTCCTGATCGACCAGGGACAGAATTTCTTCCATGCGGGGTTCACATATCTCGGCCAGTACCTGACGTGAAAGCCTGCGTGGTTCGCGATCCCCCACGCTTGCAACTTCAATTGCTTCGTCATCGTTGACCAATTCGGCCATGGCGCAACCGTACTTGATCTTGATTTTCTCGGCCGACGCCATAGGGGTGCGCAAACCGAAAGCAATATCGTTAGTCAGGTTTTGTCCGCCAAGAGCCAGAACCCCTGTATGCTTGATCGAGTCGTTGGCAAACACGGCAATATCAGTCGTGCCACCGCCAAGATCAACCAAGGCGACACCGATTTCACGCTCTTCTTCCGTCAGCACAGCCTTGGAGGAAGCCAGCGCTTCAAGCACGATGTCAGAGACATCAAGCCCGCTGCGATGGCACGAACGTACGATGTTCTGCGCGCTTGCCACGGCTCCGGTAACAATGTGCACCTTAACCTCAAGGCGCACACCGGCCATGCCGAGGGGGTCGGCAATTCCACGCTGTTCATCCACGATGTACTCCTGAGGCAGAATATGAATCACCTCACGATCCATCGGAATGTTAAGGGCCTTTGCGGCATCAAGTACGCGCTCAACATCGCGGGGGGCAACTTCGCCGCCCTTTACGGCAATAACGCCGTCGCTATTGGCACCTCTTATATGGCTGCCTGCGATGCCCGCGTAGACCGAGCGGATTTCGCAGCCTGCCATAAGCTCGGCCTCTTCCAGCGCTTTCTTGATGGACTGGACGGTTTGCTCAATATTGACAACCACACCTTTGCGCAATCCCGTAGACGGGCTGGTACCGATACCGACGATATCAATTCCGTCTCCTGTCGGCTCACCGACTACGCAGCAGATTTTTGTGGTGCCTATATCAAGACCGACTATCAGATCCGACTTGGCCATTCCTCCTCCTCCCGACGGAAACGTTTACTATTGAGCGGCCCATGCCGCGACAGGGTTCTGCCGTACCCATACATTGGTTCCGGCTACACGCACATCGCGCGCATTTTCCAGCTCGCCCCGTCTGCTGAGATCAGCGAGAACAAGGCCCAGACGTTTAAGGTCTCCGTCCACATCGTCCAGCCCGAAGGCAAGACGAAGATTTCTGTCTTCTAAATATAATTCAACAGTTCTTCCGGCTCCCAGCCGTACCGCCGATGCATCCGAAAGTTGCATCGGAAGGGTTGAGGACTCAACCGCCGTATCCAGTGCGGGCAGGTAGCCCAGCAGTTCGGCTGCCTCGTTGTCCACCTGCAAAAGGGGCAGAGAAGTAAATTTTGCAGAGGTCACGGGAGCAATCACCCTTCCCTCTCTATCGGCATAGCATAACACGCCGCCTTTTTGCACCCAGAACTGAGGTATACGCTCTTCTATTCTTATATGAATTCTATCAGGAAGCAACCTTTTTACAGAAACATTTTTCACCCAATTATTTTCAAGCAGTGCTCTTTCTACTTTGACTATACTTACGCTAAAAAGATTAGAACCAATGCTCAGTTCAGAAGCAGTCAGAACTTCATTCGGGGTTATCCTGTCTGCCCCTTGAATTTCAATTGCTCTTGCAGCAAAGTAGTCACTGCTTATAAGAATCCTGTATGCATACAGATAACTAACGCTTACTGCAGACAAAATAAGCATGCTTAAGAATACAGAACTGATGATAAAACCACAGCCAAAAGAAATTTTCGGAGTCTTAAACTTTCTTTTTGGTCGTGTATAGCTATTACTTTTTTTGCGGCTTGCAGTTTCACGGTTATTCGATGAACGCTTTATCGCCATGGCCACATTTTCACTTCAAGTTGTAAATGGTATCCTGACTTTTCAAATACAGCCTGTTGCGCAGCTTTTATAAGCTCTATTGCATCAAAGCTATTGCCGTTTGCATGATTGATTAAAAAATTGGCATGCAGCGAAGAAAAGCTCATTCCGCCTAATTCGCGCCCTTTAAATCCGGCATCATCAAGCAATTTTCCCGCACTTACGCCTGGTTCCGGGTTGCGGAAAACGCAACCGGCACTGTGCGCCGTTACAGGCTGCGTTGCTTTTTTACGGGCAATGTTATGTTGCATTACACTGCGTATTGCATCAGTATTGCCTACTTTCAGTTGTAGGGTTACAGCAGCAACAACAAACCAATCCTGCAAAGCCGGTATGGAAAAATGCCTGTACTCGCAGCGGCATTGCCCCGAATCATAGGTCCGCATACCTGTCGACTGCGAAAAAACTTCAACAGAATGCAGAACCGACTGTATGTCGCAACCGTATGAACCGGCGTTCATAGCAACGGCACCGCCCACAGTCCCCGGAACTCCAGCAAGCCCTTCAAGTCCGGACAATCCCCATGCAGCAAGCTTTGCCAGCAACACGGGCAGCTTTACTCCGGCTTCGGCGCGTACCAGTACCAACTGGCCGTCCTGACTCTTCCACACCACTTCCGGTTCTACTTTCAATGCAGGATTAACAATAACCAGAGGCAGATCTTCATCTTTTGCCAGTATATTACTGCCGCGCCCCATTACTGCGGGCTCTCCGCCAAGACGCGCTACAATTTCCGGCAGCGCATCAAAGCTGTGCATATCGTCAAGTCGCACTTCGGCAATGGCCTTTCCGCCAAGCCGTAATGTAGTGCGCTCTCGAAGCACGGGGCCTTGCAGTATTACGGGCTTCACTGCGTTTACTCCTGATCAAGATACGCCTGACCGACAGTCCAGATGCTGCCTGCACCAAGCGTTATAAACAGATCACCGGGCTGAAGAGCTTCAGGCAAAGCCGCCTGCATTTCTTCAAAATTCTGATAGTACGACACGTCAGTATTGCTGACCTGCCTGATTCCTTGCGCGAGACTCTGTCCGCTAACGCCGGGAATCGGAGCTTCCGATGCGGGGTAGATCTCTGTCAGTAACAGCTTGTCCACTTTATCGAACGCCTTGCAAAAATCGCCGAAAAGAGCCTGTGTGCGGCTGAAACGATGAGGCTGGAACGCAACAACAAGGCGGCGTTGCGGGTAGCAACTGCGTGCAGTTGCAATTGTTGCTGCGATTTCAGCAGGATGGTGTCCGTAATCATCCACCACAAGAACACCGTTGCGCTCGCTCTTACGTTCAAAACGTCTGCCGACACCGCGGAAGTTGCCAAGCCCGCGCAAGCATTTTTCTGCAGAAATTCCTGTTTCCAGACCAACACCGATGGCTGCCAACGCATTTAAAATATTATGCATACCAGGCTGAACAAGATTGACTTCGCCCAGTTCCTCACCATGCAGCAGCACCTTGAACCGGCTTGTTTCTCCGCAGGAAACAACCTCGGCGCGCAACTGGTTTTCCTTACCGAAACCGTATGTCAGGACCGGGCGCTTTACCTGCGGCAGCAATCTGCGGACACCTTCGTCATCGCCGCAAACCACGTTCATTCCGTAAAACGGAACCTTATTCATAAAGCTGACAAACGCCTTATCGATGGACTCAAGGTCGGAGTAAAAATCTACATGATCCAGATCAACGTTGGTCACCACGTTAACGATGGGGAACAAACACAAAAATGACCCGTCAGATTCATCCGCTTCCGCCAGCAGGAACTCGCCCTCGCCCAGCCGTGCGTTTGAACCATATGCGTTCAGCCTTCCGCCGATGATAACGGTGGGGTCTGTTCCGGCTTCATCAAAAATCGCGGCAGTCAACGAGGTGGTAGTGGTTTTGCCGTGCGTTCCGGCAATGGCAATTCCCTTACGCAGACGCATAAGCTCGGCCAGCATTTCAGCTCGGGGAATAATGGGGATTCCTTTTTCCTGAGCTGCTTTCACTTCAGGGTTTTCCATACTGACAGCGGTGGATTTAACAAGAACCTGAGCATCGGTTACATTTTCTGCACCGTGCCCGATAAAAATATCAGCGCCCAGCTTGCGCAAACGGCGGACGGACGGGCTGTCACTCATGTCGGAGCCGCGCACCTCAAAACCAAGGTTCAGCAACACTTCGGCAATGCCGCACATACCTGTGCCGCCGATTCCGACCATATGAATCCGTAAAACTTTTCCTATCACGCCGTTATTCTCCTTCCCGCTCAGGCACAAGCGACTTGAGGGGCTTTTTTCGAATCAGATCTTTTGCGCCGCTTACAATGGCTGCAGCGGCTTCCGGCCTTGCCAGCTTACGGGTTGCGGTCGCCATGGACTGCAACCGCTCAGCATCTGCCAGCAGGTCTATAATTGTACGGGCCAGCGTCAGAGCACCCTCATCGGTAGCTGCCAATTCGGTCTGCGGCACCAGCAGGGCAGCACCTTTCTCAGACAGATATTTTGCATTGGCAGTCTGGTGATCATGCGTAGCAAACGGAAACGGCACGAACACTGCCGGAACACCTGCAGCGGCCAGCTCAAAAACAGAGGTTGCGCCAGCCCTGCACAAAGCAAGGTCAGCCCAGTCATACAGTTCGGCCATGTTGCTTACAAAAGGTTCCACCCTTGCGGCCATGCCTGCTTCTGCGTAGGCCTTCTGCACAGTTTCAAAATCGGCCTTACCGGTCTGATGAACAATCTCCGCGCCTGCTTCTTTCAATGCAGGCAGCATCGCCACCACAGCCTGATTAATCGCACGGGCACCAAGGCTGCCGCCCATTACAAGAAGACGGCGGCTTGTTGTGCGGTCTGCGTTTTTACGCCTGCCAGCGACTGCGGCAATGTCTTTGCGGACGGGATTGCCGGTCAGCACGGTCTTGCGTTGCAAAAAAAATTCATCCGGATCGGGAAACGAGATAAAAATCCGGTCCACTATTTTCGCAAGCAGGCGGTTAGCCATGCCCGGAACACTGTTCTGCTCGTGAATGGCACAAGGTTTTTCACGAAGCTTTGCTGCCAGAACGGCTGCAAACGCCGCATACCCACCAAAGCCGATGACTACATCGGGGTTAAATCTGCCCACAAGGCCTATCCCTTTGATCACGCCATATGCCATGGCTGCCAACGCGAGCGGCGCCTTCAATCCTCTTCCCAGCACGCCGCGTACAGGCAAACTTTCAAAGCGGATACCGTGCGCCTGAACAATCTCAGACTCCGGCCCGTACTGCCCGCCCACAAACAGAATTTCTGCTTCGGGATACTGCCGCGCAATTTCTTCAGCTACGGCAAGGGCAGGAAAAATGTGGCCACCTGTACCGCCGGTGGTCAGCAGAACACGTTTCATCGTTTGCCTCTGATAAACTGCAGCCCTGCACCGCTTGCAGAGCTCCCTTTAGAAAAATTAAGCAACAGCCCCACGCAGATGAGGGTTGCCAGCAGGCTGCTGCCGCCGTAGCTCAGAAAAGGCATGGGCACACCTTTAGGCGGTGCTACACCAAGCACTACTGCCATATTCAGCGTAGCGCCCAGCGCAAGAATTATGGTCACGCCGAATGCAGTCAGCCTGTCGCGCAAATCTTCTTGCCGCAAAGCAACAAGAAATGCGCGGTAGAAAAAAGCCACCATCATGGCAAACACCAGCGTCACACCGAGAAAGCCCAACTCTTCACCTACGACAGCCATGATAAAGTCGTTATGCGCTTCCGGCAGGAAAAAAAGCTTCTGACTGCCCACACCGAGGCCTACTCCGGTAACACCGCCAGCCCCCAGAGCATACAGAGACTGAACCAGCTGGTAGCCAGTGCCGAGGGCATCTGCAAACGGGTCAAGAAACGCCAGCAGGCGACGCGACCGGTACGGAGAGTTAACGATAAGCAACCAGGCACTCGCACAGGCAAGTCCCGCCGAAGCAATCAGGTAAATAAGGCGGGTGCCCCCTACCAGACACATGAAAAACAAAATCAGAGCCAGAACTGCGGCACCACCGAAATCCGGCTGGGCCAGCAGAAACAGGCACAAAACCATAGTCACTGCAAAGGGCGGAATGACACCACGGTCAAAAGTCTTCACCAGTTCCTGCTTTGCACTGAGAAAATAGCTGAGGTACAGCACCAAAGCGATTTTGGTGAACTCCAGAGGCTGAATGGTAAACGGCCCCACAGACAGCCACCGCTTTGCCCCGTTAATGGTGGGCCCTACAGCAAGTGTTGCTATAAGCAGAAGCACGGCACCCAGCAGCGCAGGATATTGCAGACGGTACAGCAAGCTACGAGGCATCAGGCTTATAAAGCACATCACCAGCAGCCCCGCACCGGCATAAACAAGCTGTTTTTGAAAAAAGAAATACTTGCTGCCATAAAAGCGCTCAGCCATGACCGCACTAGAAGACAGCACCATGGTCAGGCCGAAGGCCAGCAGTGCCATTGCCGCCACAAGCAGCCACCAGTCGATCGAATGGTTTGCAGACTGGCTGTTATGTGCTGCTTCCGCCCTTGCCATCAGTCCTGTTTCTCCATTTTCAACGCCGCGACATTACGTTTAAAATCATCACCGCGTTCCAGATAATTTCTGTAGCTGTCATAGCTGGATGTGGCGGGCGACATCAGTACAACATCACCGGCCTGCGCCATGGTCACCATGCGGGCAAAAGCTGTGGTCAGATCCGCGTCCCAACTCATAGGAACGACTCCGTCCCACGCGCTCTCAAAAACTTCTCTGCTTGCTCCGAACAGCCCTACGGCCTTTACGTGCTTACGCACTACGGGAATAAGAGCAGGCAGATCACCGCCTTTCCACTTTCCACCGCACATCAGCAGTACGGGCCGGTCAAAGCTTTCCAGAGCAACTTTCATGGAGTCCACCGTGGTGGACTTTGAATCGTTCACAAACATTACGCCGTCCACGTCTGCCACTTTTTCAAGGCGATGCGGCAGCGGGATAAATTTTTTCACACCCTGTGCGGCCTGAGTTTCCGTTACGCCGAATGCACGACAGGCAAGCCATGCAGCTTCGGTGTTGGCGTGGTTATGTCTGCCCAGCAATGAGGTTTCAGGAAAGCGCTCTACTGCCTCAAAATACTCACGGCGTGCAGCCAGTGCATATTTGTCCGCAAGGTCTTCCATGCCAGCCTGCAGTACAGCCAGATCGTCCTGTCCCTGACAGCCGAAAATTCTGAACTTGGCATCAAGGTATTCTTCCATGTCGGCGTGATAGTCCAGATGGTTTGCCGAAACATTAATCAGTACGGCCACGCGCGGACAAAACGAAGTACAGGTCTGTAACTGGAAACTGCTGACTTCCAGCACCAACACATCTGCAGGCTTTTCACCGGCTGCAACGTCCAGAACATACTCGGACAGTGGCGTGCCAATGTTACCACCCAGAAAAACCTTCCTGCCTGCGGCTTTCAGCATCGCCTCGCACAGGCTTACGGTTGTTGTCTTTCCGCTGGTTCCGGTTACGGCGAGCACAGGCTCCTTCACACAACGAAACGCAAGGTCAACTTCGGCCATAATCTCCGGCAGATTGTCTGCATCAAGGTATGGCAGCAGTGATGCGACAGGCACTCCGGGGCTGGGAACCAGTATTTCGGCTCCTGCAAACTGCTCTGCCGAATGAGCGCCATAACGGCAGTCGAAGCCGCACTCATCCGCCAATGTGCGGAACGATTCAGAAACCTTGGCTTCGTTGCTGTCCAGTACGCGTACGCGGGCACCCAGAAGATACAGCAGACGTGCAGCGGCAATACCGGAACGTCCGGTGCCGACAACAACAGCCAGTGCCCCTTTACGCACAGGGCTTGCTTTCAAATTAACGTGTATGTTCGGTGCATTGATTTGCATTACCTTCTCCAGTTAGCGCAGCTTAAGCACCGAAAGAGCCATCAGGCCGAAAAGAATTGATAAAATCCAGAACCGGATAATAATTTTCGATTCGGGAATGCCTTTAAGCTCGAAATGATGATGGAGCGGAGCCATGCGGAAAAAACGCTTCCCGCCCGTCATACGAAAATATCCCACCTGCAGGATGACCGAGAGAGACTCCAGCACGAACAGGCCGCCGGCCACCAGCATGATAAGTTCCTGCTTGCACAGCACGGCCAGAAAGCCCAGCGTACCGCCAAGGCTCAGCGATCCCACATCGCCCATAAAAACCTGAGCGGGATATGCGTTGAACCACAAAAATCCCAGCGAAGCACCGATAAGCGCACCGCAGAACACAGTAACCTCACCCATACCGGGCACGTACGGAACCTGCAGGTAGCCGGCAATCTGGCTATGACCCGCAATGTAGATAAAGAGAGAAAAGACGATGCCAGCCACGATGGTAGGCCCGATGGCAAGCCCATCCATACCGTCTGTCAGGTTCACACCGTTGGACGAACCAACCATGACGATCATGGCAAAAGGAATGTAAAACCAGCTTAAATCCGGCTGCAGATTTTTAAAGAACGGAAACGACAGTACGGTGGAGTATGCAGGCTCTTCCACCAGAAAATACATGGCGATAGCTGCAATCACCAGCTGCCAGAAGAACTTTGCTCTTGCAGAAAGTCCTTTGTTATTCTTGCGCCGCAACTTGGTGTAGTCGTCCAGAAAACCCACCAGACCGAAACCGGTAAAAACCAGCATGGCAAGCCAGACGTAAACATTCGTCAGATCACCCCACAACAGCACGCTGATAATAAGGCTGAACCCGATGAGCAGGCCGCCCATGGTGGGAGTGCCAGCCTTCTGTACATGGCAGGAGACTTCTTCCTGTATGTACTGACCGCATTTGATCTTTTTCAACCAGCTGATAAAGCGCGGACCGATGATGATGGTGATAAGCAGAGCAGTCAGCAGTGCCCACACAGAACGAAACGTAATGTAGCGGAAAACGTTCAGCAGCGGCAGTTCAGAACTTAAGGGATACAAAAAATGATACAGCATTTGCGGTTATCTCCCTTCCTGACCATCTTGGACAACACTGCAGAACGCATCTGCCAGTATTTCCATTTTGTTGCTGCGTGACCCTTTGAACAGCACCGTTCCCGATGCGATATCCAGTCCGGCAAATGCACGAATAAAAGCATCTGCATCATTCACAGATGCAAAGGTGCCTTTCCAGCCGGATTCAGTCAGTCCCTGCTGCACCGCATCAACCTGTCCGCCTTTCCAGAACACGGCTACAGGATTTGCAGATCCCATCTTTCTGCCGAGTCCCACATGTGCCTCGTTTGCCACGTCCCCAAGCTCCAGCATTTCACCCATCACCAGAACCAGCGGCCCTCCTGCCGCGTTCTCAGCAGTGGATTCCACCATCCGACCTGCGGAAAGCGGATTTGAATTGTATGTATCGTCCACAACCAGCCATGCACCGATGCGGCGGCAGTTAAACCGCTGCTGCGGCAGCACGGCTGTTTTCAGACCTTCAATAATTTCTCTGGAAGAAAGCCCCAGAATGTCCGCTGCGGCAGCCACCGCTATTACGTTTTCCGCGCCGTAGCTACCTCTGAAAGGAGCCTCGACTTCAAATTCTTTTCCTTCCAGATTCACACGATAGCGCCCCATCCCCTCACCGGCCGGTCCGGCGTACTCCGCAAAGTACGGCACAGCAGGGTCAATGGCTGAAAACAGGCGCAACTCGGTACAATTGGCGCGAGCATGCTGCACAAGTTCAGGATAGTCTGCGCTTACCAGCCCTACGCCGCCCCTCGCTATGTGCGAAAGCAGGCGGGCCTTGTAATATCCCACCCCCTTGTCGCCAAGACCGCTTACGTGGCCCTGACCGACATTGAGCACTATGGCCAGATCGGGCCGCAAAGTGGCTCCCAGTTCGTCCATGTCATGTGCTTCGCTGATACCTGCTTCCATCACCCAGAATTTTTCGTCGCCACTGGCGTCCAGCATGGAGAGCGGCAGACCTATCTGGTTATTCTTATTCAAGTGATTCTTCGCGGTAGTGCCCCGCATGGAAAGCACGTGCGCAAGCAGTTCTTTTACTGTGGTTTTTCCTGCTGTTCCCGTGATACCGGCTACCATTGCCTTTGCAGCCACACGATGGTGCAGTGCAAGACGCCCCAGCGCGGCAACGGTATCGGGCACGATAAGCACCGGAGCCTCACCCATGGCATCCATTTCATCCATGCTGAAGGGAGGCCGCTCCGCCACCACGGCGCAGGCGCCCTTTTTCAGCACGTCAGCAGCAAAGGTATGCCCGTCGAACCGCTCGCCGGAAATGCAAAAAAACAGCTCACCGCCGCGAATGCAGCGGCTGTCTGTCTGCACGCCTGTGGGAACTTGTGATGCGGCTTCTCCGATAGAGCCTACAGCACCCAACGCGTCTCGTATCTGTCCCAGATTCATGCGCACGCCATAAGCTCCCGCAGGGTTTCCTGATCACTGAAGTGAATTTTTTCCGTGCCGATAACCTGATAGTCTTCGTGCCCTTTTCCTGCCACCAGAATCGCATCCCCTGGCCGTGCAAGCTCAAGAGCTCTGGCAAGGGCGGTCTTTCTGTCCGGCTCTTCTACAACCTCAGTGCAGTCTGACAGCCCGGGTTTTACATCTGCCATGATGGCTACAGGGTTTTCAGTACGCGGGTTGTCAGAGGTCAAAACGGCAATATCGGCATGGCGGCAGACAGCCTGTCCCATCAGAGGACGCTTTGTCCGGTCGCGGTCGCCTCCGCAGCCGAATACAGCGATGACACGAGCAAAACCGGCTGCGCGCAACGCCTTGAGAACATTTTCCAATGCGTCCGGAGTATGCGCATAGTCCACAAAAACATGCAGGCCTTTGTCATTTTCAATGCGCTCCATCCTGCCGGGTACACCCATAAAACCTTCCAGCCCTTTCAGGGTCTCCACAGGCAGTCCCAGTGCAAGGCCCATGGCCTGAACACCAAGCAGGTTGCTTGCATTGAAGGCCCCTACCAGAGGAGAACGCAGTTCCCACTCCATGCCTTCCAGGTTCATGGCAAGGTACAGTCCCTCAGGGCCGCATTCCAAAATTTTGCCCTGCAAAACCTGACAGCCTTCAACGGTGTTGCCCTGAACAGAAAAACCAAGGCCCTGTTCAAGCTGCGGCAGCAGTCTGCGACCGTAAGGATCGTCGGCATTCACCACGCAGGCTTTGCCTTTTTCAGGCAGTTCGAGAAAAATTCGGGATTTAGCGGTAAAGTAGCTTTCCATATCACCGTGGTAATCAAGGTGATCCTGCGTCAGATTGGTCATCAGGGCACCGGCAAAACGCACACCGGACACACGCTTCTGGTCCAAAGCATGAGAAGACACTTCCATAAACGCCACCTGAACGCCGGCATTGTCCATCTGGCCCAGCATTTCGTGCAGAAAAACGTTGTCAGGTGTGGTCATCGGAGCGGGATTTTCATACCCCGGCCAGCGGAAGCTGACAGTACCCAGCACACCGGTAACAATACCGGCGCTGCGGAACAGATGTTCCAGCAGATACGTACAGGTGGTCTTACCGTTAGTGCCGGTTACGCCCACCACAGGAAACTCGATGCCGGTGGTACCGTAACGTTCCGCCGCCAGCAGGCCCAATGTCGCCCGGGGATCTTCCACTTCCAGAACGCTGGCGCTTCCTGCATTTGCAGGTGCGCTGGCCGCTTTGCACACAATAAATGAAGCTCCGCGTGCAAGGGCGTCTGCGATAAAAGTACCGCCATCAACGGCAGTGCCGGGCATTGCGACAAAAATATCGCCAGCCTCGACCTTGCGTGAATCAATACGGATGTTCAGCAGTCCGACGCGTGCTTTTTCGGCCAACGCGTCGAAGGTGATGGGGCTTTTCATGATCAGGACTGCTCCGTCAGCCACAGAACGTATTCTGAGCTTGTTATATTTTCCGGCCACGGACTGCCTGCCTCCGGCTTCTGCCTTTGGACCCGGCTCCCCATGCCCTTTACTTCCGGTATAAGGCCCTTGCGGGCAAAAATTTCCATGGCGCTGCGCAGGCTCCGGCCGACTACGTTCGGCACTACGCCAAGCTCCACATCATTCTGCGCCACACTTCTGGTCTGCTCATCGTGGGCAGGTAAGTCGGCAATGCGTCCGGAGACGCTGGGAGTATCGCCTGAAGCAAGTCCGGCATACTCTTCCTGCCCTTCAGGCAACATGCCGAGGTAGGCCCACGTTCTGGTAACTACCGATTTGAAGACCGGCGCTGCAACCACACTGCCGTAGTGGTTCTTGCGGGGGTTATCCACGGTCACAAGGACAATGTGCTTCGGGTTCATTGCAGGAACCAGCCCCACAAATGACGCCACGTATTCATCCCCGTAGCCACTTTTCCCTTTGCTGGCTTTTTGTGCGGTTCCGGTCTTGCCGCCAATTTCAAGCCCCAGAATGTCGGCGGCTCTGCCCGTGCCGTCGCCTTCTACGGTCTCGCGCATCATCTCAAGCACTTTTCTGGTGCTTTCTTCTGAAAAAATTCTTTCGCCTGCGGGTGCCTCTGGTGCGTTGTCGTCAATAACAAGGCGTAACGGCTTGGATACGCCGCCATTGGCAAGCACCATAAAAGCTCTGGCAAGTTGCGCTCCGGTAACGGCGAACCCCTGCCCGAAGGATGCTGTCGCAAGGTCAACCTCGCGCCACTGTCCCGGCTGTCTCATGAGGCCGGAAGCAACACCGGGCAACGGCAGTTCAGGACGCTCCCCGAACCCGAGTCTGGTCAGATAGTCGTGATATCTGGCAGCGCCCATTTCAAGGCCAAGCTTTGCCATGCCTATGTTGCTGGAGTACCGCAGCACCTTGTCCAGCGTGAGCCACTGGTGCTTTTTGGTATCGCGGATGGTCACATCGTGCAGTTTCCAGCGACCGTTTTCGCAAAAGAACAGGCTGTCTGTTTTTGCAAGCCCGTCATCCAGTGCAGCGGCAATCAAAAACGGCTTTACAGTCGAGCCGGGCTCCAGAGCGTCCATTGCAAGCCTGTTACGCCACATTCCCGCACTGTAGCCTTTGTATGCATTGGGGTTGAACGGCGGGTACTCCGCCCATGCCAGAATATCTCCGGACTGGGCATCCACCACCATGCAACCGCCCCATGTTCCTTCATACTTGCGAACAGCAGAGGCCAGAGCGTCTTCAGCAAAAAATTGTATGTTGGCATCCACCGTCAGACGAAGGTCTTTGCCTTTCAGGCCGGACGCAAACCCTGCCCCGTCCATATAAAGACGGCGCCCTGCTGCATCCCGCTGAACAACCTGTCTGGTGCTCTGCCCAGTCAGGTGTTTATCGAAAGCACGCTCAAGGCCTTCCAGCCCTTTGTCATCTGTCCCTACAAAACCGATAAGGCGACCGGCCAACTGCTTGTACGGGTACAAGCGGCTGTATTCCGTCGTCAGATACACACCGGCAAGTGAAGCTTCACGAATGCGGGCTGCGGCTTTGTCGTCCACCTCGCGGGACACCCATACAAAGGAACTGCGGCGCGATACTTTGGAAAGCATCTGCGCATAAGATCTACCCAGCGCATTCGCCAGCATCTTTGCGGCTTCTTTTCTGTTTTCAATTTCAACGGGCCGCACAAAGACAGACTTGAAATCAGCGCTGCGAGCCAGCACCAGCCCGTTACGGTCAAGAATATCTCCGCGTTGTCCTGTAACCAGCTCGGTAGCGTGATGCTGCCTGCTGGCCATAGCGGCCAGTCTGGGGCCGTCGATCAGTTGCACATACCAGGCGCGGCCCCACAAAGCGGCCCATAATCCGGCAAAAACAACCGCAACGAATACAAGCCGTACACCACTGGTATCCTTAACAGGACCGGCAGTTACGGCTCTGGTCTGACGCTTGACCTTTTTGTTTGCGGTTTTATTGCTTTTAAACACCGCCCGTGTCTCCCACTGATCTTCCGGTTACGACAGTTCTCCGCTGCCAACCGTGTAATGCCCCCCCAAAAGCATTATGAACGACTGTTGCTATCTGCAGTGTGCTGCCGGATGCAGCCTTATTAATGTTATTGCTCTTCCATACGCCGAATCTGGCCGGGCTTTGCGGGCCCCATGCCCAACCCTTCTGCCAGTTCGCGCAATCTGTACGGTGAAAGCAGGTTATCCCTTTCTGCTTCAAGCTTTGAGGCATGGTTTTCTTTGGTATTCAACTCGACCTGCAGCTTTTTCAGGCCATAGGCCATATCCACGCGCTCAATGTTCAACCAGACAAGCGTCAACGCCAGCACCAATCCGCTTATAAGGGAAAGCACCATGCCCAGAATCCAGCTTCCGTACTTTTGCATAGTCGTTTGCCTTAAATTTTTTCCGATGCCCGCAGCTTTGCGCTGGACGCTCTGCTGTTTACCTTCAATTCTTCTGCCGATGCCGTAACCGGCTTACGGGTAAGTACCTTAACCGTAGGCTGCTTTCCGCAAACGCATACAGGAATATGACGAGGACAGAGGCACCCCTTTGCCTCATCCCTGAACACATTCTTGACAAGCCGGTCTTCCAGAGAGTGGAACGTAATCACCACAATGCGCCCGCCGGGGTTCATTCTGGCGATAATCTTCTGCAGGTAGGTTTCCAGTTCTTCCAGCTCCCCGTTCACAGCCATGCGCAACGCCTGAAACGTGCGCGTTGCCGGATGATTGCGGGCTTTGGCGCGCCACTTTGCAGGGTATGCCTGCTCGACAACCTCGGCCAGACGGGCCGTGGTTTCTATGGGATTGCGGGCGCGGGCGTCAAGGATAGCGCGGGCGATTCTGCCAGCCATGGGATCTTCGCCATATTTGTCGATAATCTCTTTAAGACTTTCATAGCTGGCTTTGTTCACCAGCTCGCTGGCAGCAGGCATCCCGCCGGATGTATCCATACGCATATCCAGAGGGCCGTCAGCGTAAAAGCTGAACCCGCGCTCCGGAGTATCAATCTGCATGGAAGACACACCGATATCGATAAGGGCCCCGTCAAGGCCGGTCCAGCCAAGCTCATCCATCACTTCATCAAACTGGCTGTAGCAGGCGTACCGGGTGGTAACGCGGTCGCCGAACGGTGCAAGCCGCTGTGCGGCCATGGCAAGAGCACTACGGTCACGGTCAAGACCAAGCAGGTGCGCATTTCCGTCGCACTGCCGCATTATAGCTTCGCTATGTCCGCCAAGACCCAGCGTACCATCAAGATAGTAGCCGCCTTGCGCGGGCGAAAGATATTGCAGCACTTCATCCAGCAACACAGGAACATGAGCTGTGTACTGGTGCTGGTTGTTGTCATGCCCTTTGTCTGCCGTCACAAAAGCCTCACACTGTACAATTACATCAGATAGGAAAATCAACGCCGCTTTCCGCCAATTCATCTGTCACATCGCCGAAGTCCTGATTCATCACTGCTTCAAGTTCTTCTTCGCTCCAGATTTCAAAGCGGGTACCCTGACCGACAAGCACCACTTTTTTTGTAATGCCTGCATATTCCATATGCGCCTTGGAAAGCTTCAGGCGCCCTTGCTTATCAATGGATATTTCTTCCACACCGCCAATGACCAGACGTCTGAAGTCTCGCATTTTGCGCGAAGGGTTTTTGATACGGGCAAAACCCGCTTCAAACTTTTCCCAGTCTTCAGGCGTGTATGCCACAAGGCAGCCGTCGAACGTAGTAAGAGACAACCTGCCTTCGGAGCTAACCGCGAGTAATGAATCGCGAACTTCCGGCGGAAGCATCAGCCTGCCTTTCGGATCAAGGCTGCGATATGATCGTCCCTTAAAACTCATACGATGACCTCTACCACGTTTTACCACGTTTTACCACCCCATCTATTATATGTTGATGAGAGTCAAGGGCAGACTGTGATTTTTTGCAGCAAAGGTCTGTTCAAGTTGCGGGAACACGCTTGACAACGGATGGTAATTGAAAAAGAATCAGTATTATGAGAACGAAAATAATCGCAACAGTGGGCCCCGCGTCCTCGAACCGGGAGACCCTATCGCGGCTGATTCAGGCTGGAGTACGCATATTCCGGCTCAATTTTTCCCATGGTGACGCCTCCCAGTTTGTCGATTTGATTGCTCTCATGCGACAGCTTGAGCAGGAGTACCAGACACCTATAACCCTGCTTCAGGACCTTTCCGGCCCGAAAATCCGTATCGGAGAGCTGTCCCAAAGCGCGCTGACACTGGCTAAAGGCGACCGCATCCTGCTGGGTATATCGCCCAAAGGTGCGGCCGAGGACTTACCTTTCGTTCCCTTCACGCACAAGACAATTCTTGCAGGCATGGAAGCAGGCGACAAGGTGGTTCTCAGCGATGGCGGCCTGCAGTTCAATGTGGAAAAGCAGGTTGCAGAAAATTTATTCTGCCTTGTAGCCAACAACAGCGGCATCATCACTTCCCGCAAGGGTCTGGCCCTGCCGGGCAAGCCTATTCAACTTGCTGCCCTGACGGACAAAGACAAAAAAGACCTGCAGGACGGTCTCCGTCTGGGCGTTGACGCGGTGGCCCTTTCGTTTGTACAAACACCTGAAGATATTGCCGAAGCAAAAGCCATCATCAAAGCTGCCGGACGTAATATCCCTGTTATTGCCAAACTTGAGCGCCGCAATGCGGTCGACAGGCTGGACGACATTCTTGAGGTAACCGACATCATCATGGTTGCCCGCGGCGATCTTGGCGTGGAATGTCCGCTGCCGGAACTGCCCGCCATGCAGAAACGCATCATCCGTGCATGTAACCGTAAGGCAAAGCCTGTAATCGTGGCTACGCAGATGCTGCTTTCCATGGTGAACAGTCCCAGTCCGACCCGTGCGGAGACCACAGACGTGGCCAACGCAGTATTGGACGGAGCAGACTGCGTAATGCTGTCGGAAGAAACAGCCATGGGCAACTTCCCTGTGGAAACAGTGCAGTTTATGCGGCAGATCGTACGTGCGGCAGAAGAGCTGCACCTCGAACAGGCTTCGGTTCTGCCTCCGCTGGACGAGCAGAAGACACCGGATTTTCTGGCGTACTCTGCCTGTCTGCTGGCTGATAAAACCAGTGCGAACGCCATTGTGGCTCACAGCATGTCCGGCAGCGCGGCGCGTGTGCTTTCCGCCCGTCGCCCCCGCCAGCTCATACATGCCCTTACGCCCAATGCCGAGGCATTACGCTTCCTCAACTTTTCTTGGGGCGTATGGCCGCATCAGGTTGACGAAACCCTTCCCGGCCATCTGGAGCGAGCCGAAACATTCATCGACAATGCTCCGCACTTTGAAGCCGGTTCAGAGGTTGTCATAACCGCAGGGCAGCCCAAACCCGGTGAAAAACCACGCGGTACAAACCTTGTAAAAATCTACAGAAAGTAAAGAGTATGAGCGCGGTCAAATCTACAATTCCTGATAATATCTCGGAAGAATACTACCAGATCAGTACCGAGATACTGAGCAGCTTTCCCAAATACAGACCCCCGCTCGATCTTTTCAGATTCCGAGATGATATTGCTCAGCTGCAGCCACTCTTCCGCAAGGGAGAGCGACTGTCTAATGAGCAGATCGAAAAACTGCAAGAGCTGTGCGCAGGCGGCGACCTGTTCGTTGCCCGTTCTGACAGGGCCGTCTATTCTAAGCACATTGTCAAACAGCTTGACCTTGTGCTGGTAGACGAAAACCTGAAAACAGGCGAAGTGGCGGAAATCTGCATCATGGCGCTTGGCCAGAAGCTGAGCGACTTCTTTGAGCAGCCGGTTAAGCCCGTTTTCGACGCGCTCTACAGAGACACGATGGTCTTCACGGAATATCTGTGGCAGGACAAGCACCGCATCAAATCGTTCATGCGAAGGCTTAATACGGAACACACGCTGGTTAACCACTCGCTGAACACTCTGTTCGTCGGCTTATGGCTGCTAATGGATACAGACCCCACCATGAAGCGTCGCCTTGTAGACCGCGCAGCGCTGGGGCTGATGCTACACGATCTGGGCATGGCTAAAATTCCGGCCTTTATTCTTTCTAAAACCACGCCCCTCAAAATGGAAGAAAAGGATAAAATCCCTCCTCATCCGCTTATGGGCGCAAAAATAATGCATAAGCTCGGGTTGGCTTTTGATGAAATGCGGCAGGCGCAAATGGAACACCACGAGCGGCTTGACGGCTCCGGCTATCCTCAAAAACTTTCCGGCGAACGCATAAGCAAACTCGGGCGTATCGCAGCCATTGCAGACTCATTTGCTGCCATGATCAGCAAGCGTCCTTATGCCGCGGCCATGGACGCGATGACAGCAGCTGCACACCTTGCACGTAATACAAAAAAATATGACGCAAAGTACACAGCAAGGCTACAGGCAGCCTATGTCCAGAAGCTGTTCGACACCCCCGGCAAAGCCTGAGCTACTTAACAAAACAAAAAACGCCGCAGCTGCTCGCTGCGGCGTTTTTATATGCTCAATTCTTTCAACCTATGACGTAATCTCGCCGCTGATCTCACGGTAAAGATCTGTAATCATCACCACGCCGATAACCTTCGGGCCTTCTTTGACCACGGCGTAGCTGCGTCCGCGTTGCACAACCTGCTCCAGAACCATGGGCAACGGCTCGTCAGGGCGCAGCACTGTCACGTGCCTGTCCATAATCTTACTTACAGCAGTTGAACCGGCAACTTTGCAGGCATTGTGAAACACGCGGTCAAAACCACTTTCGTCAAAGCCGTCCAGCGCGCTGCCCCGCAACAGATGCCGTTCCATAAAGCGCATGGTATCCCAGATAGAAATAGCGCCTACAAAGTTATCACCTTTATCCAGCACCAGAGCACAAATGCAGCCTGCATCGCGGGCCTGAAATTCTCTCAGCCGGCGCATAGCCTCAGCCAGCGAGTCATCAGCGCGTACAACGGGAAACTCTTCCCGGGCAATGTCCCAGGCGCGTTTACGTAACAGCATAGTAGCAATCTCCTTTGACACTCAGCTCACACGCTGCTGAATACCGGAATAATACCACCACAGACACCTTTGGCAGCACGACACAACATGGCTGCCTGCTCTGTGATACATCTACACAATTATAGTGTACGGCAGTACTACAAAAAAATCCATAAGAAGCTGTTATTGCAAAGATAGCTAAACAGGCCATGTGGAACCTGCGGATTCACGGAAGTCACCACGTAAAAGGCGGCAGCAGGCACACAGCAGCAATGTAGTTAAAAAACTGAGGCATCGCCCTACCTAATCAAAATCGGCAAACAACGCCCCAACATGTACAGGGCCGATTATCGTACGTCTGTTCCTTTCACGCAGCCGCCATAACGCAGCCTGAAGCTGGTCAGAACTGATGCCGTTTCGCACAGCGGTGTAAGCTTCTATAAAAGCAGCCAGTGTATCGCACGTCTTCAACATGGAACCGTCACGCGGATCGTACATATCGTTATTATACTCATCCTGCAGCGCTTCAAAATCGACCTTGCGCACAGCACCGTCCTCAATCACCGCCTCACTGAACTCAGAACCTACTTCCAGCCCGAGGTAATAAGAAAGACGCTCAGAAAGCACCTCGTAGCCTTCTGCAATCAGCGGATTAAGAACCTTTCGCCGCAGCTCTGCCTCTTCATATTCTTTTATAACCGCATCGAGATCTTCAACAGTCTTTTTGACTGGAGAAATAATGTCACGCGTCTGAAGCTCCGGATGGTCATGAAAGAGTCCGATGAAAAAATTGTTCTGCCGACGGGCCCGACATGCCCCCACAGCAAGACTGAAAAAGTACGAATAGCAGGCAACCAGAAACATGTGTCCCAGCACTGAAGTTTCCGGTATTCTGGGAGTCTGAGACCAGCGTTTCTGAAAACGCAGCTGCCCGCACAGCACGGCAAATTTACCCAGCGCGCCGGTACCGGTGCGCAAACTGTCCATCCCTTCAAGGTGCGAAAAACCAGCCAGTTTTGTAGTAAAGGAGTCAGCGATGTCTTCCATCTCATCATCAAAGGTATTCAGCCCCTTGATAAGCTGAAACTCCCAGTTGCTGGCAAAAAGATGGGCTGCTTCCAGAATATCATCAGCGAGAGACTCTTTGTGTCTGCGGCGCACCCACGCCTGCATCCGGCTCCAGAAAGGATCGCCGAGGGGCTGGACAAGAGGCTCCAGCTCATCAAGCACCCACGATGAAAGCTGTTCGTAGTGCTGAGGATTGTCTTTTATGCGGTAAAAAACAGGAGGCTTAATATCTGTGATGACAAGACGGTAAAAATAGTCAAAGATGCCCCCTTCGATAATCTGATTGCCCAAAGCAAGCCTTGTTTCAGCATCCATTGCACGCGAATTCTGCTGATACAAAAGCCACGCAACAATCATTTTATGGGCTTGCTTGTCCACTTCAAGCAGCTCCATAGGACGCAGTTTGTCATTCCAGCGCTTCATGTAGGAGCCTGCAAAAACAAACTGTAAAAGGCTTTTACGGATGCTGACCATTGTGCCTCCAAAATTTTTCCAACAAATTACTTGGCAAAGTAGGCCATCTTGGTATAACTGACAAGGTTTGAAAGCAGATGGCAGGGATTAGCCGTTACCCCGAACCCGTTACCCCTGTTGTCGGGCTTAATTTCCGTTGACACGAGAGAAAAAACTCCCTATGTAGTTCGCCTTTCGAGCTTCGCAGGTCAAGGAGTATTATAATTATGAAGACGTTCAGCCCCAAGCCGCAGGATATCACCCGCGATTGGTTCGTAGTAGATGCTGAGGACAAAATCCTCGGTCGTCTGGCTGCCCAGATCGCGCATCGGCTTCGCGGCAAGCATAAGCCTGAATTTGCACCGCACATGGACAACGGCGACTTCATCGTCGTAGTCAATTGCGAAAAGATTAAAGTTACCGGCAACAAGCTTGCTGATAAAAAGTATTACCGTTACTCCGGTTACGTTGGCGGTTTGCGTGAGCAGAGCCTTGCTAACGTACTGGCAACCAAGCCTGAGCGTGCGATTATCAACGCCGTTAAGGGTATGCTGCCCCGCAACCGTCTGGGTCGCGCCATGCTGAAAAAGCTTAAGGTGTACGCAGGCAGCGAGCACCCCCACCAGGCTCAGAACCCTCAGGCTCTTGAGCTTAAGTACTAATACAGAGGTGGAAATACTATGACTCAGGAATTTAATTACGGCACCGGGCGTCGCAAAAACGCCACCGCCAGGACCCGCCTCTACAAAGGTACTGGTCAGATTTTGGTAAACGGTCGTCCTTATGACGAATACTTTCCCCGCAAAAGCCTGCAGATGATCATTCGTCAGCCTCTCGCGCTGACCAAGAATGTTGAGACTTTCGACATTCACGTGAATGTGCAGGGCGGCGGTGTTCGCGGTCAGGCCGAAGCCGTTCGTCACGGCATTTCCCGCGCTCTGCTTGAAGTAGACGTAGAAATGCGCCCCGCGCTGAAGCGCGCAGGCTTCCTCACCCGTGACGCACGTAAGAAGGAACGTAAAAAGTACGGTCAGCGCGCAGCTCGTGCCCGCTTCCAGTACTCGAAGCGTTAATTCCGACTGCTACGGAATATCAAAGGGCAGACCCGTTCGGGTCTGCCTTTTTTTACATCTGCACAATATCCGGCAGCAGTTCTCTATATCCGGCAGTCAGCAGCCTTCCCTCTATTGCACACATAAGCACCGGCAGGTTCGTTCCAGAAGGGGAAAATTGCTCATCTCCCTTAATTACAACACGCTATTTTCCATCAGCCCCAACACAGAACTTGCCTTTGCAGTTGACACAGGACGTTGCGAACAGCAAAATCCCACTGCGTAAAGTCCCAACAGAATTTTTCCAAGGAAGCATACAAGCCCATGGCGCAAAGAACATATATCCCCCGTCCTGAAAAGTCAGAGCAGGATGACTGCATAATTCTTATAGGTATGGCCGGAAGCGGCAAAACAACTATCGGCACGGCGCTCGCCAGACGTATGGACTGGGCACACATGGACACTGACCATCTTATTGAGGCCCACTACGGAACCAATTTGCAAAATGTGGCAGACAGCATGGACAAAGAGTCCTTTCTCAATGTTGAAAGCTCTGTATGCCAACGTGTCACAGCCAGCCGCACAGTCATCTCAACCGGTGGCAGCGTAATCTACAGAAAAGAAGCCATGCAGCATTTCAAGTCGCTGGGTCGTATAGTGTACTTGAAAGTCGAGCTTCCCGTCATTCTTGAGCGCATCAGCCGCAACCCGGACCGCGGCCTTGCCATTGCTCCCGGCCAGACAGTGGAAGACCTGTATAATGAACGGGTCGAGCTGTATGACCTGTACGCCGACTACACGGTAGACTGCACAACCGCCTCTGTGGCTGAATGTCTGGAAGCCATTGAACGTTCCCTTTCGGAGAAGTAATGAAGCGCTCAAAATCTGCCGCAAAAAAAGTAAAAACCGGTGTTTTTGCCCGTCTAGCCGCCCTGTATTCTCACATGGAACAGGAGTACAGCACCAAAGCACAAGCTGCGGGACTCAGCTGTCAGGGCTGTACGGACAACTGCTGTACAAGCTACTTCCAGCATCATACCCATGTTGAGTGGCTGTATTTATGGCGCGGAATGAACCTGCTGCCCGAAGACCGCCGCACTACGTACATCGAGCGGGCACACGAGGTTGTTGAGCAAAGCCGCATAATGCTGGCACACGGTACCCGCCCGAATTTGATGTGTCCTGTCAATGACAACGGACTTTGCGGACTGTATGAACACAGGCTGATGATCTGCCGTATGCATGGTACAAAAAATATTCTGGCGTTACCGGATGGCCGCACACAGCAGTTTTCAGGTTGCTTCCGTTTTGTGGAATGCACTAGCGACCAGCCCGAGGAGCTGAAACCGACAGTTGACAGAACGCCGTTTTATAGAGAGCTTGCAGCATTGGAGATGGAATATGTAGGACCCAAGCTTAAAAAGCTGGCCCGCGTAGACCTGACACTGGCAGAAATGCTTGTGCAAGGTCCACCCAAAGTACGCTAAACCACACGGTACTCCATGAAATTCCGAACTTATTTATATAATGCTATCCGGTATAGGGCATTTCTGCTGATTGCAATACTCGCACTCTCCGGCTGCTCCGGCCAGAATGTGGGTCATTTAGCTCACGAAACGTGGGGTAATACTGAAAACAGCCAGATAGACATGAAGTTCTGGCGCTTTCAATACAGCACCGTCGATCTGGGTGAAACCGTGGGAGTTATAGGCAATGCCCTGCCCAATTCTGAACTGTATCCGGAGTGGACATCGTGGTACGGCCAACTGACCATAACGGCCTACCTGAGTGACGCAAACGGAACAGTGATAGCAAAAGACAGCCACAGTTATCTGCCGCGGCCCATAGGTGCCGAACGTACAATTCCACTTGAGTTTACATTTGAGGCAGACACAGTTGACGCATATTATATATCTTTCGGATATCGGATGGTACTCACCGAACACTCACCTGATGTTGTTTCCGGAGCCCAACGCGGAAAAATGCAGATCGTACAAGAAGACGCTCTGCATAAATAAAAAGCGGTTTTTCGAAACAAGAAACGGCCCTTCTTTCGAAGGGCCGTTTTTTTTACTCGACAGGATGCTTGCGGCGTTTTTCCCACAACTGCATGTCTTTCATCTTTTTGCGACGTTCGCGTTGCAAAGATTTGCATACCAAAGGGGTATTTTTCTTAAAGCCCCATTTTTCACGATAAGATACGGCATCCAGATCGTGCAGAGCAAGATGCTTTTTAGTAATAATCTTAAAGCTCTTACCACACTCAAGGCAGGTAATTGTTTTTTCTTTTATAGAGCGCTGTGCAGTCTGCGCATCACCGCCCCCCTCGGCGGTTACAGCTCCTTCACAAATCCCCTTGATTCCATTGGCAAGCTTCATAACCATGGAAGTAATTTCTTCTTCAGTCATAGTACGAACGCTTGCCTGCGCTTTCACAATCTCCAGCGCTTCTTTCAAGTAATCATCCATCGTTCACCTCTCTCGCATTATGTATTGCAAGTGCCAGCTTGTATAAATTGCCCCCCAAAACTTCTCCTTCTCAATAAGTCCCTAAAATCATGCTGTCAACTCTGTAAATAGACTGTACGTTGATGTTCGACGAAAGAAGATCGCTATACCATACCATCCATACTAAATGTAACTGTAACGGTATTCTATTTATACAATATCAAGGGGAATTCATGCAGCACCTTCACCAGTGTATGGTTGCAGGCGCAATTTGTTCCGTGTTTCACACTGATTCAAAAACAAAAAAAGGCGACCCGAAGGTCGCCTGATGTGTTACTATAAAAATACGGTCAAGCACGCTAATACAGCTTATCCCAGCTTTTCAGCAAGCAACTTGGTCACCACACCCGGGTTGGCTTTTCCCTTGGTTTTACGCATTACCTGCCCCATAAAAAAGCTCATCAGCTTTGTCTTACCGCTACGGTACGCTTCAACTTCCGAAGGATTCTCAACCAGCACTTCGTCTACTGCAGTTTCAATGGCACCGGAATCAGAAATCTGTACCAGACCTTTCTGTTTGACGTAGGCAGCAGGCATTTCACCCGACTCGAAAAGGTCAGAGAAAATGTCGTGCACAATTTTACTGCTTACGGTGCCTTCTTCCTGAAGTTTAACAAGCTCTGATACAGCCTGCGGAGTCATGGTTGCATCAGCCACCTTGATCTGCCTGTCGTTCAGTTCGCGCAGAAACTCACCCATGATAAGGTTGGCAACTTTTTTGGCATTGCCAGCTTCTTTTGCCGCTGCCTCAAAAAAGTCTGCCAGTTCACGCTCACTGGTCAACAGTTCCGCATCCTGTCCGGAAAGTCCGTATTCCGCAATAAAACGGGCAAGGCGTTGAGCGGGAAGCTCGGGCAATGAAGCCCGCCATTCTTCCAGCCATGCGTCTTCCAGATGTAGCGGGATCAGGTCCGGATCAGGGAAGTAACGGTAGTCGTGCGCTTCTTCTTTTCCACGCATAGAAGCCGTAATATTACGGGTGGCATCATACAGGCGGGTTTCCTGCACAATCTTTTCACCGTCTTCAAGCAAATCCTGCTGACGGGCTATTTCCACTTCAATGGCACGCTGCACGTTACGGAAGGAGTTCACGTTTTTCAGCTCGGTACGGGTACCGAACTCTTTCTGCCCTCTCGGACGCAAAGATACGTTGGCATCGCAACGGAAGCTTCCTTCTTCCATGTTGCCGTCGCAAATGCCCAGATACAGAAGAATATTACGCAGAGCCTTAAGATACGCCACTGCTTCTTCCGCACTGCGCATGTCCGGTTCGCTCACTATTTCAATAAGCGGTGTTCCGGCACGATTCAGGTCAACATAGCTGGCATTATCCGCAGCTGAGTGAATATTTTTGCCCGCATCGTTTTCCATATGGATACGGGTAATACCGATGCGCTTAACACCGTCTGCCAGAGGAATGTCCAGATGACCGAACTCGCACAGAGGGCGCTCGAACTGGGAAATCTGGTACCCGTACGGCAGGTCGGGATAAAAGTAGTTTTTGCGCGCAAATACCGAGTCGTTATTGATGGTGCAATCAACTGCCATGCCCATTTTAACGGCATATTCCACCGCTTTTTTGTTCACTACAGGCAGCACACCGGGCATACCGGAACATACTTCACACACATTGGTGTTCGGCTCACCGCCAAATTCGGTCGAGCAGGCGCAAAACAATTTTGATCTGGTCCGCAACTGAGCGTGCACTTCCAGACCAATGACGACTTCATAATCAGCCATGCAAAAACTCCTTGGACAAAACAGACGCTACCAAGCCGGTTGTCTTAAAATCGGCTTTTACAGCGTTATGCATCCCCTTACCTGTTTCCGTACAGTTCCGGATTCAGATTGGGGTCATTGTACATTTTAAACTGGTAATAGGTCTTGGGACGCTTCTTCCCGACGGCATAATCGCCCAGCAAGTCCATAACGGCGCGGCCCAGATCTTCACGTTGCTCGGCAAGCACGTTCAGCTTTTCACGACAAGAAGCTATATGCTCCTCTGTTGCGTCTGTACGTTCCACCTGCTCCAGCATATGGAACATCTTAAGGCTCAGAATGGACAAACGGTCCACGGCCATGCCGAGAGATTCTGTATTAATACGCACGGAGTCATCAACTTGCGGCAAAAGGGGCTGCATAAGCGAAATCATGCAGACATCCACTTTTTCCATATAGTCATTACGATGCTGGTTGTAACCGTCAATACGGTACTTGCAGTCGGCAATGACTTCCGGCCCGACATCTTTTCTGCGTGCAATGTCTTCAACGTGCCACAATTTGAAGTTCATCAAATGCTGAGCCAGCACCAGACGATGCAGGGCTGCCAGAGCAGGAGTTTTTTCCGTCACTTCGGCACCGGCAGCTTCCGGAGTGCCCGGTTCGCTTTCATGCCAGCGGGCAGTAGCATCCACCTGAGCATCAAAAGCCCGTTCCAAAGCGCTTTTTATCACTTCAAACGAAAGAGTATCCATTAATAACATCCAAACCGATTTAGTCGAATACAGGCTATTTTATGCCTGCGTCAAAAAACTTGCCTACGCCATACTCACGGCGGCGGAAAAACTTATCCGATGAAGGGCCGATAATCTGCAATTCAGGATGCTTTTTCTGCACATCAATAGCGATATGCATTTCCTTTGTGCAGCCGGTGGAGTAAGTGGAGTCCTTACCCGACCATACGGGCGGCACTTTGCGGCCCATCAGCGCAAAGCTGGTTTCTATATCCTCTACTGTCTGAAAACGCCAGACGTCTATGAGCCCGCTTCTCTGAACCCGTTCCCACATAAACATCAGGTCATCGCCGTCCATGCCTTCCGAAAAGTGTTCCGCAGGGTTAATGACAAATACCTGTTCCATCCTTTCGCGCAAGTGCGACACAAAAGTATGCACAACGCTGATGGCGGTATCAGTCTGCCCGGGGATAGATCCGATTACGCAGCTATAGAAAATAACGGTTTTTCCTTCCTGCTTTGCCTCACGCATGGTTCGGATAATCGCATCCGACTTGCTGAGGATATCGGCCTCGGAAAACTTACGTACTCCAGCGCTTTTTTCTTTCGCGGCAAAATGGAACTCACCATTTTTGTCACGATGAAAGCACAAAATGTCACGGGTATAGATATGGCTTGACCCTATCAGTACCTCGTGGTTGCGTCTGCCCTTTGCCATGATTACGTCGCACTCTTTCCAAGCGCGGGCAAAAGTCACACTGGTACGGTACAGGTTCAACTGTTCGCGAGTACCGTCGGAAATCACAACAAAACGATGCTCGCGTAACGTCGCCAGCAGATCATTTTTTGAAATGGCCTCATCATGTACAAACATGGCACCTTCAAGGTGCTCAGCCAGTACAGGGTCGTACTCCGCATCCCACATGGTAGGCGTTTTAAAGTGGAAGCCTTCCTTCAGCACCAGCACCACCTGATGCCCCATGCGCAGCAACGCCTTGATGATCTTCAGGTCATAAATAATGCCGCCGCTGACATCCGGCAGATACAACACTTTTTTCCGTGCTTCTTCTTCCGGCCCGAAAGTAAGCCGCAAGCGGTTGCAGTCACCGCAGGGTTTATTCAGCTCCGCCGCAAAATCAACATCCGCAAGGTCCCGTCCTTTCCACAATTCAGACATGGTGGAAAGATAAAGAAGGCGCTTGAGCTCGATCATATCAAGCTCCCACCTGAAGTCACGGATATCGCTGCAGACAGACGGCAGATCGGCGGGGCATGCCTGCAGCGCCTTATGTGCTTCCGTACTATGCAGACTTTCAACAGCGCGCCGGTTGGCGGTCAGCTTCGAGTCACGGTACGGGTCCGGAATTCCGCACTGGGTCAGCACAATACTGTCCAGCCTTTTGACAAGTCGTGACGGCATGATGATGCCGGATTTGAGAGCCAGCTGAAAACGCAACCGCGAGAAATGGATAACACGCCGTTCGTTGAACTTATCAAACCCATGCGCACGGATCATGCGCACGATAAAACGCCACGCTCTGGCATATTCGCGCAGCAACTCAGAAGGATTTTCAGGCTGAACAAGCATCCTGAACACGTCATCCGAACAGGGGAAATACACCTGATCCTCATCCAGAGCCACCATGAAGCGCAGCTGTTCCGGTGTCGCAATCAAAGTCGGATTAAGCAGGTGTTCAATATTATTTTCTGTTCTGAAATGATGCAGCCATGCATCCAGCACAGGGTCAATGCCCTGGCGCACATCACACACGGTGGCAAGTTCAGGAAGCGTGCTCATGAATCACTCCGGTAATCAGGTTGAACTGCGGGACGCATGGCCGCGGCCTCTTGGGTCACGGACAAAGCCCTTTGATCGTAGTTGGGTAAAATAGGTTGAGCCTTTTACAGAAACAAACGAAAGCCCCTTCTCTGCTTTTGTCACAGTCACCAGATCACCGGCCTCAAGCGCAAAGCACTCCTGACCGTCCTGCGTGATGTATACTTCCTGCGGGCCTTCCAGAATACGGATTTCAAAATGCATGGAGCCATCAAGCACCATGGGATGAAAATTGTTTAAAAACGGGCAGATCGGCGTAATGGTAAACACCGATAGATCAGGGTGAACAAGCGGCCCCCCTGCGGAAACGGCATAGCCGGTGGCGCCTGTGGGAGTAGAGACGATAAGGCCGTCGGCACGCAGGTCGCCCAGCCATTCGCCGTTAACGCCCAGCCCCAGATTGATTACACGGGCAAGAACACCACGATGCAAAACAACATCGTTGACAGCAATGCCTTTAAAAACGCATTCGCCGCCGCGTTCGACATTAAAATCCAGAGCAAGGCGTTCTCTTGTATGCAGCCCATGATCAATAATATACTGCATGGCCTGCTGCCAGCCGCCCGCGTTTACTTCCGCAAGAAAGCCGACCTTACCTAGATTAACACCAAGCATGGGAACACCAAGCCCCATGGCCCTGCGGGAAACGCTGAGCATGGTTCCGTCGCCGCCCAAAACCAGAATACAATCTGCGTTTCTGGCTTGTTCCGGCATGGGTTGCGAAGCGTCGTTCTCTTCTACTGCAACCTCAATGCCGCGTTCGGCAAACCACGCCGCCATCCGGCCGGAAAGGGCCTTTGCCTCGGGGTGAACCTGTTTTATTGCTATAAAAACTTGTTTCAATTTGCGATGCATGACTATCCCTAGTAAAAAGCGATGATTCCATCAAGAAGCAGCCTGTAGTGTGACACAATGCGCACTACATTACATGCGCTCTGCTCACAAGCGCCAAACAGGCTTGTAGCACGCAATTAAAACTTTCGTCACAAATTAGGGCTCCGGCTCTGTTTTTATTTTCTTTATATTACCGGCATATTACACATACAGAAGGCTAAACATTGCTACCCGTCGCCATTTAGGGTAGTCCCAAGTGGTTCCGATATGCCGTCAGGCATACTTTGCGGAACTTTCCACAAAAGGAGTTTTAATGTCAGACACAGCCAAATCCATGGTTATGGAACATGCACTGGAAGGCAGCCGCCTGCGTGAAGCATTCTTTCAGGAGAATGCGGACACCATAGTGGATGTTGCCCGCATCATGGCCGTCTGCATTGCCCGCGGCGGCAAGGTGCTGCTTTGTGGTAACGGCGGAAGCGCTGCAGATGCACAGCATATTGCAGCCGAATTCCTTAACAGATTCATGATGGACAGACCGCCGCTGCCAGCCATCGCGCTGACCACAGACACATCAACCATTACTGCCATCGGAAACGACTTCGGGTTCGATCAGGTATTCAGCAAACAGGTTCAGGCTCTCGGCCAGCCCGGTGACATTCTTGTTGCCATTTCGACATCCGGCGGCAGCCCAAACGTGATTTCAGCTTTGCGGGCAGCAACCGACAAAGGCATGATCACTGTAGGCATCACCGGTAAAGGCGGCGGGGCCATGGCTGAATTGTGCAGTCACCTGATTGATGTCAAAGATAATCGTACTCCGCTTATTCAGGAAATTCACCTTGCCGTGGAGCACATGCTCTGCGGGCTGGTAGATCATTACCTTTTTGAAAACGTGATGGAACTGCAGCCGTGGCTGGAACAGTCCGGCGAGGCATCCCACAAGTAAATACAGTTACGGTTTCAACAAAGGGGGAACCAATGCCCATTTACGAATACACCTGTAAGTCCTGTCACAAGGATTTTGAAGAGCTCGTCTTCGGAAACGGCGACGGCGTAAAGTGCCCGCATTGCGGGTCGGAAAAAACTGCCAAGCTCATGTCCTGCTCCTGCTTTAAAACAGCTGACGGCATGGGCGGTTATACCGTCCCCGCATCGTCCGGCGGCGGCTGTTCCGGCTGTTCCGGCGGCAACTGCTCTACCTGCAAATAACGACGCCCCGCGAATTCTCTAACTCTCACAGGCGCGCACATGAAAAAAATCGTCATCGCTACCCGCGGCAGCAAGCTCGCACTCTGGCAGGCTGAACATATCAAAGAACGCATATTGCAGCAGTACCCCGACCAGTACGAGGTCGAGCTGCTTATTCTGAAAACCAAAGGTGACATCATTCTGGATGTGCCGCTTGCCAAAGTAGGCGGCAAAGGCCTTTTTGTTAAGGAGATAGAAGAGGCCCTGCTGGATGGTCGTGCGGACATCGCCGTACACAGCATGAAAGACGTTCCTATGGAACTGCCTGAAGGGTTGACTCTGGGTGCTATTCCTGAACGTGAAATCCCGACGGATTCATTGCTTTCTGTAAAATACGACGGGCTGGATGCCCTGCCGCAAGATGCTGTTGTCGGCACCAGCAGCCTGCGCCGTCAGTCCCAGATTCTGGCTCTGCGCCCCGATCTGGAAGTAAAATGGCTACGGGGCAACGTACAGACAAGAATCCGTAAGCTGATGGAAGGCCAGTATGATGCCATCATCATGGCAACTTCCGGCCTCAAGCGCCTTGGAGAAACTGCCCCCTTCCATACCGAGCTTGGCCCGCCCAGCTTTATGCCTGCTGTCGGTCAGGGTGCTCTCGGACTTGAATACCGCGAGGGCAGACAAGACCTTGCAGAAATGCTTGCCTTCCTGAACCACCGGCCTTCACGCATCTGCGTAGAGGCAGAACGCGGTTTTCTATTCGGTCTGCAAGGCGGCTGTCAGGTACCCATTGCAGGCTACGCTTCTATGACGGATGAAGACAACTTTGAGCTGGTCGGCCTTGTCGCAGAGTTGGACGGCAGCAACGTTATCCGTCTGACTGCCACAGGAACGGAAGCAAATGCCCGCCAGACTGGTCTTGAACTGGCTGAAAAAGTCAAAGCAGCCGGTGCTTCGGAAATCCTCGCCCGTGTATACAAAAATGGCGATGCAGCTGAACAGAATTAGTTTCTGCTTGTAAAAAAAGCGGCGTACCACGTACGCCGCTTTTTTTTGTATAATCTGCAAAATCATAAAAGTTGCCATGCAACAGCTTTCAATCTCCTGCGGTCAGCCAGCCCTGCTCATCACCTACAGGTACTTCACCGGCAGTTGATCAGGCTACGGCTATGGCACCCAGTTCACTTCACTTTCATACACGCGCGGTACTTTCAGTCCCCATCGGGCCATACCGCTGCGGCTAAGTATAAGCTGCCCCTGCTCCGCCATGACAGGATGGACAGGACTCTCGCCATACTGCAACAGGCTCAGTACCAGATCGGCTGCACTGTCGCCTTGTTCTTCTGCGGAATGCAGTAATCCGCCGATAGCCTTACCCGGCCCTACGCTGAAATTCCAGACGGCAAAACAAGGTAACTGTGCATGGGCTATGGTCCACTCAAGCACCTGAACGTCATTTGCAACGTTGCCATCATCGCCAATCAGGGTCTGATACAGGCCTATGATGATCACATCAAAGTTTTCACTTTTCGCCTGCAGAATGCTTTCCTGCCAGTCCTTCCAACTTGCGATCATTCTTGTTTCCAGCCCGACCCCCATAATATTCTCGCTCGGCATGTATCGCATGATCTCGCCAAAAATGATCTGAGCTGTCGTGCTGTTATCAAAAAGCAAAAGTACTTTAGAAAGAGATAACCCTTCCATCCTGCTAAGATAACTTATGGCGCGCTTTATTAAAGGCCGCTCGATGACACCTGTGGTATCTCTACGGGAATGCAGTCCGTACTTTCGCGGGTTGGCATTTATCCCCATGTACACAATAGGAGTGCCTGTTTCCGCCAGACGCTTGCCCAGCAAAGCACAGGCATTATCATCCGCCAGCACAACCAGATCTGGTTTGAGCTCAAGGTACCTCGCAAACGCTAGCTGCGCCCTTGCCTCATGCTGCTCTTCAGGCAGGCGTTTTGTATCCAGTTCAAAGGTGACCAGTGTATGTTGCGGAGTCAGCCTATCACGCAGAACCTGCAGGTATCTGGTATCCCAGTCATACCCTGCGTGGTAACTTTCAATCACAAAGACCGTGGCGGCAAGAGCAGTTTGCGCACTCAGGCAAAGCAATAAAAAAAACGCGCCGGAAACAATAAGTCTGAGCAAAGCTTACCTCCCGAAACTAACCTGCAAAAGGTAGCTTGCTGCTGAACTGGAATATATTATTACATATACGCTAAAACGTTATTGCAAAAGTCAACGAGCCAAACTGCTGAGCTTTTTCCTGATTATAGAATTCGCGGGTACGCAATACATGAGTGTACGAAATACGATAACGCCCGTACATCAACGCCACGCCGCCATTAAAATCTGCAACCAGCGACTTTTTTGCCACATGATGACTGGTAGACATGGTGTTGCCGTCCAGAAACATATTCCAGGCCACAGCCCGCAAGTCCGCACCTGCAAAAAAGTACATACCAAAACTTTCCGCACCGGACTGGAGCCTCGGGTCATCGTCTGCGGTGGGTGCGCCGATAGCTGCACCGGGCCTGATAAGCGAAGTCCCGAAATCCGCAGGCAGGTTATACCCTAACCGCACTTCGCCGCCCGTATTCGCATAGGTCATCACGTTGCCTGCAGTAATTCCCGCATGCGGAATAACATCCCATCCCCAGCCGCGACCGGAACCATCAGGATTCAGTCGCCATGCCCGTTCATAGGTTACCATCAGGCCGGGCTCATTGTTCAGCTGATTTTCCCACCCTTTCGCAGTGGGGATGTCGCGGACACTATGCACCGTGTTCTGAGCATATTCACCCAGCGCAGCCGGACCGACCACACCCAGTGTGACTACCAGCGAGTCCAGCCGGTCATCGCGTTTGGCATGCATGCCCAATGCGCCGTACAGATAGCCCGCATAGGGCCTGTCGTTTTCCAGCAGCTCTGTAGTTTGCGTATCCGAGGGAGTATATATGTGCTGCCCCAGAGTAAGCGATACGTTGTACTGAGAATCTTTTCCGGCTTCCAGCGGCAGGCTGTTCAGAAAGGTATCCAACTGGTCAGGCAGCATATCGTCCGCAGCAAGTGTGGGCAAATCCTGCGATACAACCGTCATTTGAACAGCATTGGTGTAATACTGGTCGGTGTCGGCAAACAGGTCGTTTTCAAAATAAAAGAAAACACTCCGTGTCGACTTCGCCTTGGTTCGTACGTAGCTCTCGCCAACATTCACATTCTTTCCAGAATCAGCAAAAACAGGCGCTGCGCTGCCCCAAAAGCAGCACAACGCCATAAAAAACGCCATAAGTCGCATTCGCGGCTTACTCCTTATCATTCATGGCAAAACCAGGCAGATCAATATCGTACTGCCTGATGAGTGCATCATTTTCGCGCAGCAGCGCAAAGGTGGAGGATTTACGGAACGAGCTGTTTTTATTGGTTCTGTACAGCACGTTCAAATCCCATATGGTGTCCACATCGTTCCAGTCCGGCAGAAACTGCACTTCAAGGCGTGCCTTGCGCATTTTTTCCACTGTGGGCTGATATACATCAGATTCTCCCCAGCGGATACCGTCAAAGACTTCCGGCCTGAAATACTCTTTTCTGAAACCGATCAGATAGTATCCGCCGTCAAAAGCAGGCCCGATGGCAGCATCGTAATGTTGCAGGTCATTCAGCGTTTTCTGTACCAGTTCAAACGGAAAATCAGGAATATCACTGCCCATCAGCACTACACGGTCGTAGCCGTCGTCAAACGCCTGCTGCATGGCCTGTTTCATACGTTCGCCAAGGTCCAGTCCCTGCTGTGCATAGTACGAATGCTGAGGCCCGAGCCATGCCTTAAATCGTTCCGGCAAATCACTGTCGCCGGGAACATAACAAATACGCAAATCAGCATGCAGACGAGTCAATCCCCGCAGCATGTCCTGCACAAAATGGCGGTACATCAGAGCCGCTTTATCATTTCCGAGTACTTCACCCAGACGTGTCTTCACCTTGCCGGATTCGGGGTATTTAACAAAATAGAGTACGCAGGATTCGCTCATAATCAACCTCTGTGTGCGCGATACCATCGCGAAAGTGAGTGCGGTGAAACGCCCAGTGCATAGAGTGTGCGCAGACATACATTGCGCACCGAGCAATACAATCTACCTTCCTTGTGCCAGCGCCGTGCCGATGTGGCAACACGGTTTTTTAAAATCTCAACAGCGTGTCCCCCGCGGCGGATGCGGCGCATTATATCCACATCTTCCATTATAGGGATATCAGCATAACCATTCAAAGCATGAAAAAAATCAGTCCTGAAAAACTGCGCCTGATCACCGTACGGAGTGCGCGTAAGTCTGTTACGCACGTCAGCAATGCGTTCGACAAATCTGAAGTACAGCCCGTCATCCTCTATACTCAGGCCGAATGCTCCGGCTTTCACGCGCTCAAGAGCTTCCGCCATGAATGTAAAGGCCTGTTGCGGCAACCGCGTATCTGCGTGCAAAAACAGCAGGTACGCCCCTTTTGCGGCAGCTGCACCGGCATTCATCTGGCGCGCTCTGCCTTTAGGGGCAGAAATAACTATACTGCGGACAGAAGACGTTAATACTGCATTTGCGGTCTGCGGTTTACCTGCGCAAAATTCAACATCCCCGTGACCTTGGCGCCCCCCTGCACAAACAGCCCCCGAAGCGAAACTGCCGGAGCAGCCTGCACCGCTTTCTGTTTTCGTGTTGCAACTCAGAGTATCAGGCTTGCCGGAGTTCTCTCCGCAATAATTTTCGGCACAAACTATAATCAGCTCAAAAGGGATGCCGCAACTGACGTGCAGCAAGTGTGCACCAAGAGCGGCAGCAACACCGTTTTCATGAAGCACAGGAACAATAACCGAAACAACAACATCATCATCGGGCATTGCGCTGTGCACTTCGTCTTTTTGCAATGTTTTGTACTTTGCTGAAATATTTGTCACAAACGTACCAGAAGTTTTCAATGCCAACGCCACATTCGGCAACAGCCTGCATATACATATACAAAGTTGTGCACCGGCTGACAAACGCTATTGCCTGATGACAATCGGAAAGGGGTAAGATATACTTTTTTGTTGAGCCAATGCGCATGACATTGGTCAACACGTAACACACTGCCCGATCAGGAGAATCATGAGCAGCCCCAAGCCTCTTACCTCTGCAAAATTACGCACCAGACTCGATCCGGCGCGCATTCCCTGCGAGGACAGCCGGACGCTATCTAAGAGTGCGTCCCGTAACACTGCCCAGCCACGAGCCATGCAGGCGCTGGAAATGGCATTACATATCCGAGACATCGGTTACAATATTTATCTGGCGGGCGAACCTAATCTCGGCCGCACATATATGCTGATGAACGTACTGACCCCCCGTGCACGCAAAATGCCTGTGCCGCCGGACCAGCTGTACGTACACAACTTTGCAGACCGCGACCACCCGAGCCTTATCCTGCTGCCCGCAGGAAGAGGACGCAAACTGAAAAATGACCTTGCGCAGACACTGAACCGTATCCGCAAGGAAATTCCCTCACGCTTTGAGAAAGATGCCTACGTAAAAAAGCGCAACGAACTGCTCGAACGCTTTCAGGATGTACGTGACAAGCTGCTTAAAGAAATGGACTCCGTCGCCATTGACAAGGGATTTAACCTTGACCTGGACGAAGAAGGCAGCCTGACTCTTTACCCGCTCATCGAAGGCAAAAGGCTGAGTGAAGAAGAATTTGAAAAGCTGGACGAGGGACTGCGTAAAACGCTTAAACGCAAAAGCGATGCACTGCTCAATGTCATGACCGGACTTATGCGTCAGCTGAGCAAGGCTGAACAAGGCCTGAGCGCCGGTGAACGGTCGCTGAACAAAAAGGTTATGAACGAGGTGCTGGATACACACCTGAATCCGCTGGTGGAAGAATTTAACACCGCCTGCGACTGTACTGCGCTCAGTGACTTTTTTGAAGATATGCGCGCTGATATGCTGGAAAACATCGACAGCTTTGTCGGCAAGCCTGAACCTGCACCGCAGCTTGATGCAGCCGGCGCCGCGCATGATGATGCCGCTTCACGCTATGAGATCAACCTGTTTGTAGATAACGCGGAGCTTAAAGGCGCCCCCATCATTCTGGACGACCACCCCACCCCCGCCAACCTGCTGGGATGTATCGAGCGTGAAGCCGAAATGGGTGCTCTTGTCACTGACTTCACGCTGGTAAAAGCCGGAGCATTGCAAAAAGCCAACGGCGGTTTTCTGGTTCTGCATATGGAAGACATCCTGCAGCATCCGGTAGCGTGGGAAGGCTTGATGCGTGCGCTGCGTTCGCGCCGTGCCAGAATCGAAGATGTGGACGATGGTGCTGACACCACCAAGACCAAGGGTATTGAACCTGAGCCGCTTGACCTGACGCTGAAAGTAATCCTCATCGGCGATGAAGAAATGTACGAACAGCTGATGGCGCATGACGACCGTTTTCCCAAGCTGTTTAAAATCAAAGCCCACATGGCGGAATCCATGCGCCGTGATGCCGGAGGTGTAAAAACCTACCTGCAGCACATCCGGCAGATAATAGAAGAAGCCGGACTGCCGCCTTTTACCCGTGAGGCTATGGCAGGCATTGTGGATTATGGCTCACGGCTGATTGAAGATCAGAAAAAGCTTTCGCTCAAGTATCCGCTGGTACGCGAGATTATGCTGGAAGCAGCGGCCCTTGCCTCCATGAACGGTCAGGAAATCGTAGACGGCGCAACCCTGCACGAAGCGCTTGTGGCACGGCATTACCGTAATAATCTGTACGAAGAATTGTTCATGGAAGAATACGACCGTGAACTTATCAAAGTTGCCACCAGCGGCCATGCCGTAGGTCATGTTACAGGGCTTTCTGTCAGCATGTATGGCGATTTTGAATTTGGTTTACCCCATTCCATTTCATGTACAGTTGGTGTAGGTACCGGCGGCATTATTGACCTGGAACGTGAAGCCCAGCTTGGCGGGCCTATCCACACCAAGGCGATGATGATCCTCAAGAGCTACCTGCTCAGCCAGTTCGCCTACAACAAACCACTTATTCTGTCGGGCAGCCTGTGCTTTGAACAGAACTATGTAGGAGTGGAGGGTGACTCTGCATCCGGTGCAGAGCTTGCCGCGCTGCTTTCCGCACTGGCAGAAGTACCTATTGATATGTCGCTCGCCTTTACAGGTGCCGTATCGCAGTCCGGTGCAATCATGGCTGTTGGCGGTGTTACCCGCAAAATCGAAGGATTCTTTGATCTGTGCGTACGCCGCGGCCTTACCGGAAAACAGGGAGTGATCATCCCGCATGACAACAAGGATCACCTGATGCTGAAGTATGAGGTTCTGAAAGAAGTTGATGCGGGTAATTTTGCCATTTATCCGGTAAAACATATCACGGAAGCGCTTGAGTTTTTAACCGGTCTTAAAGCCGGTAACAGGCGTAAGGATGGTTCTTTCACGCCTGGTTCGCTATACCATTTGGTGGATAAGAGGCTTGCAACATTAGGCAAGCTTGCCACCAAAGCACTTCGCTCGCGTTGATCCGTCAAGCGGATCGGTTTACCTTTTTTAAGGAGTCATTTCGATGACCAAACGCTGTATCGTTGTTTTCTCATTGCTGTTCATGCTTATGGCATCTGTAGCAACTGCTCATGCTGACAGCGAGCGCAATATGCGCATCAGTGTAAAAACCAGCTACACCGGCGAAGCCGATCTTGAAGATGCGGGTTCATTCTCCCGTACTACGACAAACATCAGTACATCGTGGAAGCAGTTTTCGTTTTTCTATCATAACGAAAACTATGACTGGAAAGATACGTCTAACTTAACCTTTGGTGAAGCAGGCAAAAAACCTTTTGATAACCTGCAACGAATCGGGGTTATGTACAACGATACATACCAGATCAGCGGCCCGTGGTTCGCTGTCGCATCTCTGGGACTTACCTCCATGTTCGAAGAAGACTTCGTCAACGACAACTTTACAGTTTTCGGCGGCGGTATGCTGGGGTATTCGTTCAGCAAGCAGTCTTCTCTGGCACTGGGCCTTGCCGGCATCAGAACGCCGCTTAAGTCTTATGTATTTCCCATGATCAGTGCCCGCTATGTTAACGGTCCGTGGACATTGCTTGCCGGCTTCCCCAAGACAGAAGTGAAGTACGCCTACTCCACTACTCTTGATTTCCGTGCAGCCGCAAACTACGACATTAACGTGTACCGTCTGCGCGACCATAGCCCCCTTGCCAAAGAAGGCTATCTGGATATGCGCGAAGTGGTTACCGGTCTTTATGCCGACTGGAAGCCTGTTGCGGGCCTGACCATCTCTGCCGGTCCCGAGCTTGTATGGGGCCGTAGCATGAAGGTTTACAACGACAACGAAGACCGCGTCGGCGATACCGAAAATCCTGATGCAGCATGGGGCGGCAGCCTGAACATTTCGTACTTGTTCTAACCAAAACCCGCAGGTGCAGCACATAGCTCCTGCCTTTTTGCGCATACCCGTAAAGCCGGTGAAGATTTCTTCACCGGCTTTCTATTAACGCACTGTTCTTACAGAATTACCGGTTTTGCACTTGATATTTCTAACTTGCTTTTCAGGGCGGATATATTATTTACATACACATGAGTATTTTTCCATACATACTCCTTAGCACAACAGGTCATTGTTGGCGGCACATAAATATGTTTTGTGTGCTGTCCCTATTTTTATGTCTGACTTTTGCACTGCCAGCTAGCGCGTTAGCGCTGTCTTCCTCAGTACAACTTGCTTCAGCAAGCTCCGTAACGTCCAAAAAACAGAGTCAACAACAGGAGCCCAGCACAGGGCCTGTACCCACAGGGTATTCCGGGTACTATTATTCCTTTATGTTAGCGCTGCCGGATACACACAAAACAGAAGAAAAGCTGAAGGCATTAGCAGAGCACAAGGTAACCAGCGATGAACCGGTGGTATTATTTTCTGTCCCTTCCCGAAAAGGAAACTCGGAAGAACTGCTGGCGTTGTCCGTTGCTCCCGGAATGAAGCTGGTAGGCGACTCTTCTGGTGACAACAGCAACGAATTTTATCCTGCGGAAGTCAACGGCAATGCCCGTGCCACCTTGTATATGAAGGGGCTTGATACATGGGGAATCCGCTCCCAGATTGCTACAAATGTCGTTCCGACTGTCGCCGGAGATGAAGCCGAGCGTATGGCCATAGAAATGCACGGGATACAAGCAGGCATTTATCTGGACTGGTCACCCTCGGACAATTTTACTTTTTCCTTCGGCCCTGAATACAGTTCAGAAAGGCACATTCCTTTGCTCGGTGGCGTAGAACCGGATGAGGGAGAACGCGGAGCCGGAGGGCGGATTCACTTCAAATGGAATTTTTAGCCTTAGCTTTGCACAAAAAAGCCCCCGTCACACACTATGACGGGGGACTTTTTATTGAAGGACTTAATAAACGCTGAGGCTGAAGGCAGCGCAAACAGCCAACGGCTGTGAACGCATAGACAACGTCAGGTAAATCAACTTTGCCTTTACTCAGAGCACGTTGCGTATGAATACGAGCACTGAGCTTATACCTCCAGCTTCACATCAGATGCGGCGAAAGCCTGCTCTATCCTTTAGCACGCTGCTGCAACATGGCAACGGCAGGCAGTTCCTTGCCTTCCAGAAACTCAAGAAACGCGCCGCCGCCGGTAGAGATATACGACACACCTTCACGCACACCGTATTTATCCACTGCAGCCACAGTGTCACCGCCACCGGCAATGGAAAAGGCATCGCTGGCGGCTACAGCTTCGCACAACGCCTTGGTTCCTCCGCCGAAGGCATCAAACTCAAACACGCCGACAGGGCCGTTCCAGACCACAGTTCCTGCGCTCTTCAAAATCTCGGCGTATATTGCGGCTGTTTTAGGGCCGATATCCATAATAAGCTCGTCATCCGCCACCTGATCCACAGGTTTAAGCACGGCCTTGGCAGCTTCAGAAAATTCAGTAGCCACAACCACATCTACAGGAACAGGAATCTCACCGCCTGCAGCCTTGGCAGCATCCATGAGGCGCTTTGCTTCAGCCACCAGATCTTCTTCGTACAGCGATTTACCTACATTATGGCCCGCAGCACTGATAAACGTATTGGCAATGCCGCCGCCCACAATAAGGCGGTCTACTTTACCCGACAACGTTTCAAGCAGCGTCAGCTTGGTCGACACTTTCGAGCCGCCGATGATGCCCACAACAGGATGTGCGGGCGCGTCCAGAGCTCTGCCGAGAGCTTCCAGCTCTGCCGCAAGCAGCGGCCCCGCGCATGCCACGGGTGCAAAACGGGCAACAGCATGGGTTGATGCCTGTGCGCGGTGTGCGGTGCCGAAAGCATCCATCACATAAATATCGCAAAGAGCAGCCATACGTTTGCCAAGCTCTTCGTCGTTTTTCTTTTCGCCTTTGTTAAAGCGTACATTCTCTGTCAGTACTACGCCGCCCTCCGGCACTTCAACTCCGTCGAGCCACTCACGGACAACAGGTACTTCGCAGCCGAGAATTGCAGCCAGACATCCGGCCACGGGGTTCATGGATGCAGCTTCATCAAACTCGCCCTCCACAGGGCGGCCGAGGTGCGACATTACCATCACACGGGCTCCGGCTTCCATGGCTTGCCGGATGCTGGGAGCTGCCGCACGCAGCCTGTTGTCGTTGGCAACCGCACCGTCCTTGATGGGGGCATTCAGGTCTTCGCGAATCAGCACGCGCTTACCGCGCAGGTCAAGGTCAGTCATTTTCAATACAGTCATATGAAGTCTCCTGCTGGCTAACACTGAAGGGTACGACATAAAAAAGGGGTGCGTATGTGATTACATGTCACACCCGCACCCTTCATTTTACTACTAATGGCGCTCGGGGTCACCCCGAAAAACGCTACAGTACTTCTTTTGCTACAGCGACCACATTATCGGCGGTAAAGCCGAAGTGTTCGAACAGCACTTTGCCGGGTGCAGACTCACCAAAGGTGGTCATGCCTACCACGCGTCCTTTAAGGCCTACATACTTCCACCAGAAATCGGCAGAAGCGGCCTCTACAGCCACACGGGCCTCAACGGCTGCGGGCAGGACGGATTCGCGGTAATCAGCGTCCTGCTGGTCGAATACATTGCTGCAGGGCATGGACACAAGGCGAACCTTGCGGCCTTCTGCGGTCAGCTTGTCAAAAGCATCGCCGGCAACGCCCACTTCAGAGCCTGTTGCTATCAGAATCAGCTCGGGGGTGCCTTCGCAATCGCGCAGTACGTAGCCACCGCGGGCAATGTTCTTCACTGCTGCATCATCACGCTGCATGAAGGGAACGCCCTGACGGGTAAACGAAAGCGCAGAGGGGCCTTTTTTGTATTCGATAGCGCTCTGCCATGCCACCTGAGTTTCCACAGTGTCGCAAGGACGCCACACGTGGGCACCGGGAATAAGGCGCAGACCGGCCAGCTGTTCCACAGGCTGGTGGGTGGGGCCGTCTTCGCCCACACCGATGGAGTCGTGCGTAAGCACCCATACGGTACGAATGCCCATCAGCGCGGAAAGGCGGAAGGCATTTTTGGCGTAGTCAGAGAAAATAAGGAATGTACCGGCGTACGGCAGGAAGCCGCCATGCAGGGCCAGGCCGTTCATCATGGCGCCCATGGCAAACTCGCGCACACCATAGGAAATGTAGTTGCCAGACCAGTTGTTGCGGTCAAGCAGGGTGCTGCCGCTCCACTTGGTGCCCACAGAGCCGGTAAGGTCGGCAGAGCCGCCCACCATTTCGGGCAGTGCAGGAGCCAGAGCTTCCAGAGACTTGTTGCAGGCCTTGCGGGTGGCAAGGTTTTCTGCTGCAGCCACGACCTGAGCGAGAGCTTTGTCGCACAGAGCCTGCCAACCTTCGGGCAGGTCGCCTGACATGCGGCGGGTGAATTCCGCTGCCAGTTCCGGATGGGCTTTCGCGTATGCTGCAAAGAGCTCGTTCCATGCGGTCTGGGCTGCTGCGCCCTTTTCGCGGGCATTCCAGCCTTCGTACACGTCGGCAGGAATTTCGAACGGGGCATGGTTCCAGCCGATGTTGGCGCGGGTAGCAGCAATTTCGTCCGCACCTAGAGGTGAGCCATGCACCTTGCTGGAATCCGCCATATTGGGAGCCCCCATGCCGATCTTGGTCTTGCAGCAGATCAGGCTGGGCTTATCGGTAACAGACTTGGCTTCTTCAATAGCCTTGTGCACAGACTCAGCATCGTGTCCGTCCACATCCGCGACAACATGCCAGCCATATGCCCTGAAACGAGCAGGGGTATCGTCTGCAAACCAGCCGTCGATGCGGCCGTCTATGGAGATACCGTTATCATCGTACAGAGCAATCAGCTTGCCGAGGCCAAGCGTACCGGCCAGAGAGCAAGCTTCGTGCGAAAGACCTTCCATCATGCAGCCGTCACCCAGAAATACGTAGGTGTGGTGATCCACGATGGCAAATGCATCACGGTTGAAGGCCTCTGCCAACATGCGCTCTGCCATGGCCATGCCCACTGCGGTGGCAATGCCCTGACCCAGCGGACCGGTGGTAGTTTCCACGCCGGGGGTTACACCGTATTCGGGGTGGCCCGGAGTTTTGGAATGCAGCTGCCGGAAGTCCTTGATGTCGTCGATGCTGACATCGTAACCGGAAAGGTGCAGCAACGAATAAATAAGCATGGAACCGTGGCCGTTGGAAAGAACAAAGCGGTCGCGGTCGGCCCATGCGGGGTCCGCGGAGTTATGCTTCAAAAAGTCGTTCCAAAGTACCTCGGCCATGTCGGCCATACCCATGGGTGCACCGGGGTGGCCGGATTTGGCCTTTTCCACGGCGTCCATGCTAAGTGCGCGGATAGCGTTGGCAAGATCCTTGCGGGAAGCCATCTGATCCTCCTGAAGGGTGACTGATTGCCGAAGCGTTACTGCTCCGGCTGGAGCTTCCCTAGTCGCTTGCAACAGGGAAGACAACCACTGAAAACATTTTTCAATAGCGCGGCTACAGCACCGCACCCGGACCGGACTGTTTAATCGTACAGGATTTCAGCCGACAGCCCGAAAAAGGGGCACGTGTTACCGTGCCCCGTTCCATTGCAGATATACTACCGGGCGGCCGCTGCCTGAAAGGCTTCATGCCGCTGACGATAAGGGGGATGCCCGAAAAACGCCGAACCGGAAACCAAGACATCCGCACCGCGGCAGACCAGTTCTGGTGTATTCTCGGGATCAACTCCGCCGTCGACCTGAATCAGAGTCTTAAGACCCCGCCCTTTGATCATAGCGGATAGTTCTTCGATTTTACGCATGCTGAAAGGAATAAACTTCTGCCCGCCGAAGCCGGGGTTAACGCTCATAATAAGAACCATGTCCAGCTGGTCCAGCACATAGTCCAGCACGCTGAGCGGAGTATGCGGATTAAGCGCCACACCGCATTGCGCGCCCTGACGGCGGATTTCGCTGAGGGTTCTTTCAAGATGATTGGTAGCTTCGGCATGTACTACCAGCATGTCGGCGCCGGCATCGACAAAATCGCCGATGTAGCGTTCGGGCGACTGCACCATCAGGTGCACGTCAAAAAACAGCTTACTGTTTTTGCGCAGCCGCTTGATGATGGGAGCACCCAGAGTGATATTGGGAACAAACATCCCGTCCATCACATCCCAATGCACCCAGGAAAGTCCTGCCTCTTCCAGTGCGGCAAGCTCGTCTGCCAGTCTTCCGAAATCAGAAGACAGCAGCGAAGGAGATAAAATCATATTGGTTCCTCTCGGCACGCTATTCGCGTCCCGAATCGACATCGCCCAGCAAACTGCGTAGTTCCTGCAGCTCATCAAGTACGTCCAGCAAAACGTTACGAGCGATGCCATTTTCTGCCGGTGCAGGCTGCGTTGCGGCTTCTTCCGCACACTGTGCCGCACTCTGGCTGCTTTGCTGTTCCGCCAGCACTTTTCGTGCGCCTTCGATCGTCAACCCCTGCTCATGCAGCATATAGCGTATCTGCTTGAGCAACTCTATGTTCCGTTCAGTGTACAGACGCTGACCGCTTTCTGCACGTTCGGGCACAAGCTGAGGAAACTCCGTTTCCCAGAAGCGCAGAACATATGTCTTAAGGTTCAGTAATCTGGCGGCTTCGCCTATCCGGTAAACGGTGCCTGACATGCCTTCTCCCTTTGCTGGAAGCAGCACGCACCACAAGCCGGTGCTGCGGGTGTCCGTCCGACGTCACAAAGCCATACAACATCCTGCCGCACAGCTTCGGGCGCTCGTCCATATCCTGCCACAAGGCGGAATGCCGTCGAAACAAAAAATACCGTTCAACAACGTCCCGCCCGTATGCAGAGCCTGACTTCCGGGCGATGCATACGGGCAGGCCGTATTAAATACGGACTCCCAGTGCTTCCGTGAGCGATTTTGCCACTTTGTCGCGCTCTTTGTCCACTTCCTTGTCCTTCAAGGTACGCTCTGCGTGTCTGAAGGTAAGTCGGAAGGTAAGGTTGCGCTCGGGCTGACCGCCTTCAGGCGTTTCCGGCTCGAATACGTCAACAAGCACGATGTCGCTGAAAAGCTTCAGATTGATGCTCTGCACGTGGTCCACAATAGCGCCTACAGGCATGGTTGCAGGAGCCATGACGGTGATATCACGCTTGACGGGCGGGAATACCGGCAATGCGGCAAACTGCAGTTCAACCTGTGCGTTCATAGCACGCAACGTATCCAGCTCCAGCTCTGCCATCCAGACATCTTTACGGGCATGGTAGGCATCTGCAATGGCAGGCTTCACACGGCCCATCACGCCGACAAAAGTACCGCCAATGCGAACTTCAACGCAGGGAAGCAGCCAGCTGTGACTGTTTCGCAACGTAAAGGTTGCGGAGCCGAGATTCAGCACACGCAGCAAATGCTCGACAATACCTTTGAGGTCTTCGTAACCGGCTTCTTCTTCACGGCGGGGCCAGCCGTCTTCATGACGCAGCCCGTATACCAGCAGACCGAGCCTGCCGGATTCGCGGGCGGTGGTGTCTGAAGTGGCATCTGCCTCAAAAATATGAGCCAGCTCAAAAACCTGCAGACCTGTACGGCCTTGTGCAAGGTTGTGACGCAACGTATTAAGCAGGCCCGGGGCCAGCTCAGTGCGCAGCACGTCCTGCTCGGAAGTAAGCGGGTTCATGATTGAAATGCGGTTTTCTGCAGGCAGACCCAGAAAATCAAGGTCCTTGTGCCCTACAAAGCTGTAGTTGACGGCTTCGTTCAGACCGATGCCGCGGCCCCACGCTTTAACACGCATCCAGAAATCATATTCGCTGTCAGCCTTGCCCTGCTCAAGAGGCTTGGAAACATGAGGCAGCACAGGCGGAATATTGTCCATGCCGTATACGCGGCCGACTTCTTCGATCAGGTCGGCTTCGCGCTCGAAGTCATGGCGATGGCTGGGGGCAATTACCTTCCAGTCACCGGTATCCGCTACGGAAATGGTGCAGCCCAGCTTTTCAAGCGTAACGCGGCAGAAGTCATCTTCCAGTGGAATGCCCAGCAAAGCAGCAGCACGTGCGGGACGGAAGCGCAGTTCAGGGGCAGTCCATGCCTTAGGTTCAGCACGGCAAACACCGGGGCGCAATGCACCGCCGCTCAGCTCGCTCATAAGCTGCGCAGCTCTGTTCATGGCAAAAGTGGAAAGCACCTGATCTACGCCGCGCTCGTAGCGATACGAGGATTCGCTGCCAAGTGCCAGCCTGCGGGCTGTTTTACGGATAGTGGCAGGCTTGAAGACTGCGCACTCCAAAAATACCCGCTTGCTTGCGTCATTAATTTCGGTATTGGCACCCCCCATCACACCGGCAAGAGCAACAGCTTTGCTGCCGTCCTTGATAAGCAGGTCAGAAGCCAGCAGCGTGCGTTCCTGTTCATCAAGGGTAATAACCTTCTGCCCTTCCTGCGCATGTTCGACAACAATGCGTCCACCTTCGAGCAGGTCCATATCAAAAGCATGCAGGGGCTGACCAAGCTCCATCATTATGTAGTTGGTCACGTCCACGATGTTTGAAATGGGGCGCACGCCGACCGACATAAGACGGTTCCGCATCCACATGGGTGAAGGACCGATGCTGATACCGTCGATGACGCGGCCCTGATACACGGGGCACTGCTCGCCATCGGCGATTTCAATCTTCATGGCACCGGAGGCATCTTCACCCTGCTCGTTCAGTTTCAGCTCGGGCAGTGTAAGAGGCAGGTCAAAAGCGAGTGCCACTTCGCGGGCAAGGCCCAGAACGGAAAGGCAGTCAGCTCTGTTGGGGGTGATGCTGATATCCAGCACCGTGTCGTCAAGGTTCAGCACATCCACCAGACGGTCACCGGGGGTGAAGTCGGCAGGCAGAACCATGATGCCGTCGGATTCATCGGAAAGGCCGAGTTCCGACTCTGAGCAGATCATACCGCAGGAGGGCTGACCGCGCAGTTTGGCTTTTTTAATTTTCAGGCCGGAAGGCATGGTGACGCCGACTTTGGCAACAGGCACTTTCTGCCCTGCTGCCACGTTGGGCGCACCGCACACGATGTCCAGCACTTCGGTGCCGACATCAACCTTACACACAGACAGTTTGTCCGCTTCGGGGTGCTGATCACGCTCCAGCACATAGCCCACCACGATATCCGCAATGGCGTCAAAGGGGCGGGTGATTTCCTCAAGTTCAAGGCCCAGCATGGTCAGCCGGTCACCCAGCTCCTGTGCGGTGCCGGTGTAGGGCACAAATTCCCGCAGCCAATTCAGACTAAGAAGCATCCTCGTCTCCCGTGGCCGGACGCAGCATCCGGTCATGCAGGCTTAAATTCTCATTTGCTACGCAGCTGGCTGCCGCGCAGCGGGACGCCCATACGCGCCCCGCAAAAACGGTATCAGACGGTCAGCAGACACAGCCAAAAGCCATGCAGCTAACCGGCCGTTTTACGCAAACTGTCGCAAAAAGCGTACGTCGTTTTCAAAGAACATACGCAGATCACCGATGCCGTATTTGAGCATGGTCACACGTTCAACGCCAAGGCCAAACGCAAAACCGGAATACTCTTCGGGGTCATACCCCACAGACTTGAAGACTTCGGGGTCGATCATGCCGCACCCAAGAATCTCAACCCAGCCTGTGGTTTTGCAAACACGGCAGGGTGCGCCGTCCTTGTAGCCTTCTCCACCGCAGATGCAGCACGAAATATCTACTTCGGCGCTGGGTTCGGTAAAGGGGAAAAAGCTGGGACGGAAACGCACTTTGGTATTCTTACCGAATACCTGCTGCAAGAACGAGGTAAGCGTGCCGCGCAGGTCCGCCATGCTGACGTTACGGTCTACCATGAAGCCCTCAATCTGATGGAACATGGGAGTATGCGTAAGGTCTGAGTCACGGCGATACACCTTGCCGGGGGCAATGGCGGCAACCGGGGGCTTGCGCTCTTTCATGGTGCGCACCTGCAAAGGCGAGGTGTGCGTACGCAGCAGGATATTTTCGGTTACGTACAGCGTATCCTGCATGTCGCGGGCGGGATGCTCCGGCGGCATGTTGAGCGCTTCAAAGTTGTGGTAATCGTTCTCCACCTCGGGGCCGGTGACGATATCATAGCCAAGGCCCTTAAAGACCTGACAGATTTCATCCATCACCTGCGTTACGGGGTGCAGCGAGCCCACTTTGGGCATACGGCCCGGCATGGAAGGGTCGAAACGCGACAGCTTTTCAGCCTCGCGGGCGTCTTCCAGCGCGGCCTTGCGCTGATCGAACAGATTATTGAGTGATTCCTTGACGGCATTAGCCGTCTTGCCCACCACGGGACGCTCCTCGGGAGCGAGTTCAGGCAGGCGGCCCATGATCTGCGCAAGACGACCTTTACGGCCGAGAAAATCAATGCGCAGCTCTTCCAGTACTTCTAAAGAAGAAGCCTGATCCAGGCCCTTGGCAAGGTCCGGGACCAGGCTCTCCAATTCATTGACCAGGGTCATAGGGATGGAGTCCCGATTCGTATCTAGCTGAGTTTCGACTTCACGAGTTCCGCCAGCTTGGCGAAGTCCGCTTTTTCGCGAACGGCGAGATCTGCCAGCACCTTGCGGTTCAGTTCAATACCGGCCAGATTCAGGCCGTGGATGAACTTGCTGTAAGAAATACCGTTTTCACGGGCTGCTGCATTGATACGCAGAATCCAAAGCTTACGGAACTCACGCTTACGAACCTTACGGTCACGGGTCGAGTAGGCAAGTGAGCGTTCCACGGCCTCCCGGGCGGTACGGTACAGTTTACTGCGACCACCACGGTAGCCTTTGGCCATCTTCAGGTATTTTTTATGACGTCTGTGAGCCGTCATACCTCTCTTTACACGCATGGATTACCTCCATTTATGAACTCCGCGAGGCGAGAGTAATGAGCCAGCGGAGCCTGCTATAAAATCTATTGCACACGCCTACGCTTATGCGTAGGGCAGCATGCGCTTGACGGCCTTTTCGTTGGTCTTGTCAACAAGCGCGGATTGTCCAAGCTGCATTTTGCGCTTGGGAGCCTTCTTGGTCAGAATGTGACGCATGTTCTTGCGGCGGCGCTTGAATTTACCGGTGCCGGTCACAGAGAAGCGCTTTGCAGCGCAGCGTCTGGTTTTGATCTTAGGCATGTGATCACTCCTTGCCATATGCTTCGGATGTGCAGCAAAACTGCCGCCATCCGGACGAATCAACCCGATGCGGGTCTATCCGTGTTACATCCATCACCTGGTCAATACCGACCGAGCAGACAATGCGGCATCGCACTTCCGTCCGGCAGGACAGAAGCCGATACATCCGCATGCGACTCAAGTCAAGTCGAGAAATTTACGCCTTCTTGGCGAGCGGGGCCAGAAGCATGTGCAGGGTACGCCCTTCAGCGCGGGGCTCCTGATCTACCTTGGCGATATCTTTGGTATCTTCCTGAGCGCGCTGAAGCAAAATCATGCCTCTGTCCTTATGGACAATTTCACGACCACGGAAAAATACCGTCACCTTGCATCTGTCACCATCTTCAAGGAACCTGCGGATATGCTTAAGTTTAGTCTGGTAATCATGTTCGTCAGTTTTGGGACGAACCTTGATTTCCTTGACCTGAATAACAGTCTGCCTTTTTTTGGCTTCCTGCTTTTTCTTCTGTTCCTCGTACTTAAACTTGCCGTAGTCCATGATCTTACACACGGGGGGTACGGCACCCGCTGCCACTTCAACAAGGTCAAGACCCTTGTCTTTAGCAATGGCAACGGCATCGTTACGGGCCATAATACCTAGCTGACCGCCATCAGCATCTATGACACGAACTTCACGCGCACGAATCTGTTCGTTACGGCGCGTCACGTCCTGCGGCTCTTGCCGACGAAACTTAGGAGAAGCTATAGCTCATTCCTCCACTTTTGAACGGTTCTTCACAATCGGCCTTAATGACTTCCACCACTTCATCCAGCGTTTTCAGACCAAGGTTCTCGCCCTTGCGCAGGCGCACATTCACGCCCCGGGCTTCCACTTCCTTGTCACCTATAACGAGGATGTAAGGGATTTTTTCAAGTTGGGCCTCACGTACCTTATATCCGAGCTTTTCGTTGCGGGTGTCTACTTCGACACGAATACCCTGCTCCATCAACTGGGCGCGGGCTTCTTCCGCAAACTCGTTCTGGGCGTCCGTCACAGTGAGCAGACGTGCCTGAACGGGTGCGAGCCACGTGGGGAACGCACCTGCATAATGCTCGGTAAGCACACCAATGAAGCGCTCGACCGAACCAAGAATAACACGATGTACCATAACCGGTCGATGGCGCTCACCATCCTGATCGATGTACACCAGATCAAAGCGTTCCGGCAAGGTGAAATCGCACTGCACCGTAGCACACTGCCACTCACGCCCAAGACAATCACGCAGTTTCACGTCAATCTTGGGACCATAAAAAGCACCATCGCCTTCATTGATCTCGTAGGGCAGCCCCTGCCCTTCCAGCGCCTTGATAAGCGCATCGGTAGCACGATCCCAATCTGCATCGGAACCGATGGACTTTTCGGGGCGGGTGCTGACTTCCATCTTATATTCAAAGCCGAACACTTTCATAATGTCACGCACAAAATTCAGTACGCCCACGATTTCGCCTTCAAGCTGATCGGGAGTACAGATGATATGCGCATCATCCTGAGTGAACTGACGAACGCGCAGCAGACCGTGCAGCACACCGCTCTTTTCATGACGGTGAACTACACCCAGCTCGAACAGACGGACAGGCAGATCGCGGTAGCTATGACTGCGGGATTTGTACACAAGCATGTGCGCCACGCAGTTCATGGGCTTCACGCCGTAAGGCTGCTCGTCAATTTCCGTGAAGTACATGTTTTCACGGTAGTTGTCGTAGTGGCCCGATTTTTCCCACAGCTCGCGCCGCAGAATCTGCGGAGTCTGCACTATTTGGTAACCGCGCTTCAAATGCTGCTTGCGCTCGAAGTCTTCAAGAATAGTACGTACCAAAGCACCCTTGGGATGCCAGTACACCATACCGGTGCCGCCTTCTTCCTGAAAGCTGAACAGCTCAAGCTGCGTACCCAGCTTACGGTGGTCACGCTTTTTAGCTTCTTCCAGACGGTTAAGATAGCTGCTGAGTTCCTTGGGAGTAGGAAACGCAGTACCGTATACGCGCGAAAGCATGGCGTTCTTTTCGTCACCGCGCCAGTAGGCGCCTGCAACGGACATAAGCTTGACGGCGTTGATACGGCCGGTATCGGGAATATGAGGACCGCGGCACAGGTCGACAAAGTCGCCGCAACGATAAATAGAAACAATATCGTCCGGAACTGCATCAATCAGTTCAAGCTTGTAGGTTTCGCCCATGTCGGCGAACATCTTCTTTGCATCGTCCTTGGACATGACGCTGCGCTCAAACGGATGCGCCGCCTTGATAATCTTATCCATTTCAGCCTCAATGGCCTCAAGATCATCGGCGGTAAAAGGACGCTCGTAGTCGAAATCGTAGTAGAACCCGTTTTCAATGGCGGGCCCGATGGTGACTTTCACCCCGGGAAAAAGGCGCTGAACAGCGTCAGCCATTACGTGAGCCGCGCTGTGACGGACAAGTCCCAGCCCTTCGCGCGAGTCTGCGTACACAGGCTCAAGGGTTTCGCAGGCAGTCGGAACGGTCGCGGTCAGATCGAGCATAGCGTCGCCGCATTTGACAGCCAACACGCTTTTAAATTTTTTTCCGCTCAAGGCACTCTTGAGCACGTCCCGGCAGCTTGCGCCGGACTCGACCTCCACCACGGATCCTTCGATGGAAACCTTCACCTTGCAAACTCCTTGCTGATCAATTTGTCGCCCCTGCTGACGCTCCGGCGCCAATGACAAAAAGGGGGAGGCTATGGGCCTCCCCCTACTTTGTTCGATGTGGTAGGCACGGGCAGGATTGAACTGCCGACCCCTTCCATGTCAAGGAAGTGCTCTCCCACTGAGCTACGCGCCTACATCGCGAGGCAGAGGGGCAAACTATACAGCAGCCCCTCAGATGTCAAGCGCCTTCTTTTCTTTTTTTCATTTTTTCCGTGCCTCCTGCGCCTACATATAATATTATACCCGTAAAAAATTGCTAGCATGTTCAAAACAACTCCCCTTTTGTGACTCCGGTCACATTGTGCATTGCCGGCAGACCCTATTGTCCATTCAACGAACACGACATTACCGGCAGGCGCGCTAGCGCAACGCCGTTAACCAGACAGCAGGACAAGCGGGCTCCCCCGATCCCCGTTTTTCCCTAAACCAGTAAGGAGCACATCATGTTTTGTAACCAGTGTGAACAGACCGCCAAAGGTACCGGCTGCACCAACATCGGCGTTTGCGGCAAGCAGCCCGAAGTTTCCGACCTGCAGGATGCAACTGTCTACGCACTGCGCGGCCTTGCCGTAGCAGCACAGGATGCCGCAGCAAAAGGCATCCGCGAACCCGGTCTCGGGCACTACACCGCTGCCCGTCTTTTCAGCACCCTGACCAACGTGAACTTTGACCCCCAGCGTTTCGTGCCGTGGGTACGCGAAATCGTGGCAAAGCGTGATGCACTGATCGCCAAAGCAGGTCTTTCCTACTCTTCCGGCCCTGCCGCATTTGTTCCTGCACTGGATGCTGCCGGAATCGTCGGGCAGGTTGCCGGTAAAGGTGTGACTGACTTTGCAGCTAATGATGATATCCGCTCCTGCATGCAGATTCTGCTGTACGGCATGAAAGGCGTTGCAGCATATGCCGACCATGCCGCCATCCTCGGTCAGGAAGACGACGTAGTTTATGATTTTCTGTACAAAGGCCTTGCTGCCGGTTTCGATGGCGTTGACCGCGACCTGAACGCATGGGTAGGTCTGTTGCTGGAATGCGGCAACGTAAACCTGCGCACCATGGAGCTGCTGGACGCAGGCAACACCGGAACCTACGGACACCCCGTACCTACCGAAGTTCCTCTGGGGCACAAAAAGGGCAAGGCGATTCTGGTTTCAGGCCATGATCTGCGCGACCTTTTTGAACTGCTCAAGCAGACTGAAGGCACCGGCATCAACATTTACACTCACGGTGAAATGCTGCCTTGCCACGCATACCCCGAGCTGAAAAAGTTCCCGCACTTCTACGGTCACTTCGGCACCGCATGGCAGAACCAGCACAAGGAATTTCCGAACTTCCCCGGTGCTATTCTGTTCACTACCAACTGCATTCAGAAGCCGCAGGCATCGTATCAGGACAACGTGTTCACCACCGGCCTTGTGGGCTGGCCCGGCCTGATACACTGCGAAAACCGTGACTTCTCCGCCGTAATCAAGCGTGCTCAGGAGCTGCCCGGCTTTGCGGAAGATGTTCCCGGCAAGACCGTGATGACCGGCTTTGGCCGCAACGCGGTACTGGGCGTAGCTGAAACTGTTGTCGGAGCCGTAAAGTCCGGCGCTATCCGCCACTTCTTCCTTGTGGGCGGCTGCGACGGAGCCAAGCCCGGTCGTAACTACTACACCGAGTTTGTAGAAAAAGCCCCTGCCGATACTGTTATTCTGACGCTGGCATGCGGCAAGTTCCGCTTCTTTGACAAGGACCTCGGCACCATCGGCGGTATCCCCCGCCTGCTCGACGTGGGGCAGTGCAACGATGCTTACTCCGCCATCCAGATTGCCGTTGCGCTTGCTAATGCTTTCGAATGCGGCGTAAACGACCTGCCCCTGTCACTGGTGCTTTCGTGGTACGAACAAAAGGCAGTAGCCATCCTGCTGACCCTGCTGGCGCTGGGCATCAAGGACATCCGTCTTGGCCCCTCACTGCCTGCATTCGTCAGCCCCAATGTGCTGAACTTCCTTGTTGAAAATTACAACATCAAGCCCATCTCCACGGCTGATGAAGACTTGAAGGCCATTCTCGGCTAGGCATACCTGCCGGCGGGGGAACATGTTCCCCCGCCGCAAACAGCATATTCCTGCTGCCGCTTTGCGCAATGACCACCGTTGCGGACAGCCGCAGCCGGAGTACCGGCCCGATATACAACACTACGCCGAAATACCGGCTTATGCATTACACGGGGGAATCACACATGATGAAACGTATACGCAAAATTATTGAAATAGATGAAGAGCGCTGCAACGGCTGCGGCCTGTGCGTACCCGACTGCGCAGAAGGCGCCATAGCCATTATCGACGGCAAGGCGAAACTGGTAAAAGATTCGTACTGTGACGGTCTTGGCGCTTGTCTAGGAGCATGCCCGCAGGACGCACTGCATATTGTTGAACGCGAAGCGGACGATTTTGATGAAGACGCTGCCATGGAGTATGTTCGCAAGCGCGACGCAGGCCTGCTGCCTGACAATCCTCCTGTGCATGACTCATCTTCTGCGCCGCACAATGCACCACATGCGGCTTCGGCACAGCAGGCAAAAGGCGGATGCCCCGGTTCCATGATCCGCTCTTTTAAAGATACACCTGCTGCAGGTCCCGCACTGGCGCAGGCTGCCGGCCCAGTAAGCGGGCCCGGACACTGGCCTTTGAAAATCCGCCTGGTTCCGCCAACAGCACCGTTTCTGAAAGGAGCCGAAGTGCTGGTTGCCGCAGACTGCGCTGCGGCAGCCTCACCCATATTCCATTCGCACTTTGCAGCGGGCAAGGTCGTGCTTATCGGCTGCCCCAAATTTGACGATACCAATGCGTATGCTCAGAAACTCGCTGACATCCTGAGCACCAGCGGCATTGCCGGAATGACGGTACTGCGTATGGAAGTACCGTGCTGCAGAGGCCTTTCCGATGCTGTTAATACTGCAGCCCGCCTGTCCGGCAGTAATATACAGATAAAAGAAATCATCATGTCCTGTCAGGGACAGGAAGCCCAAAAAACCCTCTTTGGTTAACCTAGCCTTACAGCCCACAACAAAAAGGCCCGCACATGCGGGCCTTTTTAATGGACAACAAGCTGACACAAGCACTACCAATGGTTATAGTGGTAGTGAAACTTGTATCCAAGGAGGTACCCATGAAGCCCATCAAAAAGATCCTCTATGCAACGGACCTTTCCAAGCCTGCCCGTAATGCGCTTGAGTATGCTCTTAACCTTGCAACGCAGTATGACGCGCAGTTAACCGTCATGCACGTACTACCCGATATGAAGGAACACTATCTTGCTACATCCGGCCTTGAGTTTTCAGCCGTTTTTGATGACGCAACATGGCGCAAATTCACGTTGGAAGGATTACAGGACGCCAAAGCAAAGGTGAAAGAGCGCATTCTCAGCCTTTGCGCTGAAGACGGCGTGGAAAGCTCGGTCTGCCTGCCCACTTCAGAGAATATTGAAATCGTAGTGGGAAACCCTGCAGACGAAATAGTCGAGCGGGCCAAGGACTTTGACATGGTGGTGATGGGCACACAGGGACACGGCAGGCTGAGCGGATTCCTGCTTGGCAGCGTTGCCCAGAGCGTTGCCTCACGTTGTCCCGTGCCGGTACTGGTTGTACGCCTTGAAGGATAATAGCCCGTAACAGGCAGGGTGCCCGCTTCGGGCGCACCCGATAATGTAACACGATCATAGCCGCAGCTGCTCCGGTCCGGATTCCTGTAATGCAGGGTCCCTTTCCGGAGCAGTTTTTATTAAGACTACAACCCGTTAATGTAACGGCATTTCCTCTTCATCCAAAATTCGCTGCCTATAACGATTCGCGACCTTCTGCCAGAGCTGTCAGAAATTCTCTGTCTTCTATTACAATCATTCGTCCATCCATGCGTATGGCACCGCTTTCCGTAAGTTTTGCAAGCGCCCTCGAAAGCGTTTCCCGTGCCGTGCCCAGCATTCCTGCAAGCAGACTCTTTGACACATCCAGCTTAATGTAATCGGCATTATTTTTTCTGGCACTGGTATGCAGAAGATACGCCGCAAGCCGCTGAGGAATTTCCTTTAATGTCAGGGCTTCCACCTGCCGTGTAAACATCCGCAACTTGCGTGAAAGTGCTGCCAGCATGTTCATGGCAAGCGAAGGGTCGCGTTCAATTCTGTCTACTATGCCCTGACGCGGCAAAAACAGCACCCTGCCCTTTTCCACCGCCATGGCATTAGCGGGAAAACGGTCATTCTGAAAAACGGCCACCTCTCCGAAAGGTTCACCGGCACCGAACACATGCATGACAGCCTCGCGCCCGTCCGGTGCTGATTTATAAATTTTTACACGCCCTTCCAGCATGATATACAACCCTTCAGCCTGTGTTCCTTCAAAAAAAATCATCTGGCCTTTGTCCACAGGCCGGTCAACGGCAATGGTCGCCATGGATTCAAGCTGAGCTTCAGACAAGCCGCTGAACAAGGGAATGCGCCCCAGAAAAAGGCTATTTTCCATATATATTCTCCCGCAGCATCTGGCACGGGTTGCCCCCGCTGCGTACAATGATTAAAGCTGTTGGCAGTGATGTTCGTGATGTCGGCTAAGGCTGACACTATACATATATCGCGCACCTGCCTGAAACTGCTTAGCGCGAACAATAATAATGCAACCTACGGAGGATTATATATCATGGCAAGCACCCCGCAAAAAATTGCCGCCCGCGTGGAAGAACTGCTTCGAGAGGAGCTGCTGGAACTTGGGGTAAACCCGTCCCGGCTTGAACCGCATGAAATTGCCGAAAACATGCGTTGCGAGGTTCGACCGGACGAAACCATGATTTACATGTGGAAAAACCAGCCCATCTTGCGTGTTGTCCCCGAGCGCCACGAAGACGGCACGGTGACATGGCGTATGTTTACCCGTGATGAAGCTATGGCTCCCGAAACTCCCACCTTGCAGTAACCTGTGTCATGAAAGTCGTTTCAACCCCCGTTATCGGTGTTTTGCGTACTCCGCATACCGACCAGCAAGGTATGCCTATTCAGCCATCCGGTGCAGCCTGTTGCAAGGGGCAGGCAATCATACAGCCCGAACTAGCAGCGGGCCTGAAAGATCTGGATGGATTCTCTCACGTCATTCTGCTGTATCATTTTCATCAGTCAAAAGGTTTTGACCTGACGCTTACCCCTTTTCTGGACACTGCAGAACATGGTCTTTTTGCCACCCGCTCACCGCGCCGCCCGTCCGGCATAGGTCTTTCCGTAGTGCGGGTGCTTTCTGTCAGCGATAATGTGGTGGAACTGGAAGGTGTAGACATGCTGGACAACAGCCCGCTGCTGGATATCAAGCCGTATGTGCCGCGCTTTGACACACCGGAGGGCGAAATCCGTTGCGGCTGGCTGGACACCACGGCTGACAATGCAGAACAGGCAAAGTCCGATGACAGATTCATCCGCCGCGATCAGGAGCAGGCGGAAGACTAACAATACCGGATTGCTGCCAGCTGGTACACGACTATAAACAGCCTGTTCCTTTCACCGGATGCGTGCACAAGTTACCGGCATACAGCGCATCAGCCGGAATACTACTCATGCGCGGCTGGAAATGTTTGCGGCATATGAGGTGCTAAACACACAGCACTCAAATCACGGGCCAGCACACAAAGCATACATGATTAATACAGGCACCTGCGCATTCCATTCATAACCGTTTCCGACCACCGGAGTTTCCGATGCACAATCTCACACTGCAGCAGTTTATCGAAAACGAGTTCCCCTTTCACAAACATCTTGGTGTACGGGCTGATCACATAGATAATGATCTCATCCGGCTGCACATTCCTTTTAATGATTTTCTGGTCGGCCATACCAGACGCCCGATGATTCACGGCGGGGTTATTGCCAGTCTGGTGGACATCTGCGGCGGTTTTGCCGTGTGGAACCAGTGCAACCCCGAAGACCACATTGTCACAATCACCTTGAGTGTTGATTACCTGCGCCCCACGCCTCCTGCGGATTTATATGCCGAAGCAACTATCCGCCTGTTAGGTAACAAGGTGGGTAATTCGCATGTTCGGGTGTGGACCTCCGACAACGAAAACGTGAACGTGGCAGAAGGACGCGGTGTATACAACATCCGCCGCGGGTAACAGGTAACGCAATGCGGATGCACCGGTTGCACTCCGACATGCTGCAGAAAGCTGCGTTGCCCCCCGATGATTGGTAGCACCTCTCTGCCAATGCAGCACATGCGGTCATAACCTGAATAGTTCGCAGCCTGTGACAACTGGAACCGGAAATAACGCTACCCCCAAGTTACCATGAGGTAACTGTTTGCCAAAGTAACGTGACAACCGGTTGCCGGAGTGCAGTACCTTTTCACTTTTCAGGTTGGCCTGAGAACTCTCCCTGATCCTACCATAAAAAAGGTACCCCCCAGCATAGCTGGGGGTTCTTCATATGCGCCTATAAGGCTTTCTTACTAGCAGCGCCCTAGCAGGCGCACGTTCGTCTGGCATCTGCATCTCTGTTACTTGCGACCCGTAAACGGGTTTCCAGAATATGGAAGAGATAATTGATCACCAAGCTTATCATGCTCAAGTTGGTGCCTAATGTAATCTTGTATCTTTGCCTTATTTTTTCCAACTGTATCTACGTAATATCCACGGCACC
>NZ_JBKEBF010000002.1:0-6982 GCF_047973035.1 Oleidesulfovibrio sp. | reverse complement strand
TGTCCAAAATGATTGCTCTCGCAAAAATCTTGCATGCATACGCTTGTCATTGTCCTACCTCGCATTTTCGCACAACCGGGTACTTCTAGTATACGGCTGACTATGGGCAAGTCAACCAGATATTCCTACTTCAGCAGCAATGCTTGCACACTTATCACTCCAAGCATTTTCTATGCCAGTTGTCGCTTGTTCACAAATATAAACAAGTGTAAACTGAGAACATCAAAACCGCAAACAACGCTCTTGCACAGGACGTGCAGCATGACAGGAGGTCAACATGAGCGTAGCGCAGCAGACGGTTGATTGGTCGTTGGGTCAGGCAAAAAATAACCTGAGCAACGCCAAGAACCCCTCTTACCCTACCTACAACGGCGACCAGAAAACCAACCCGTACGCCAGCCAGCAGCAGGCGCAAGGATTGATGAGTACAGGTTATGATCCGTCCATGACGGCGTATCAGGGCTTAGGGCAGTCTCCGGACCAGATTCGCGCCGACTTTATGCAGCCGGTCAATCAGTCGTGGAACAATGCACAGAACCAGATTGCCAACAGGTTTTCTGCCAACGGGCTGTATGGCTCTCGCGGTGGCGGGCTGATGTCCGGCGCGCTGCAGGACGGTGCACAAAACTACGCCACAGCCACGGCGCAGGCGAACACGCTGGCAAATCAGAACATCATGCAAGACGAGATGAACCGCATCAACTCGACGCTTGATAGCTACAAGCTTGCTGGCGACCAGAATCTCGACGCATGGAAGGCCGGACTGACCACGACCGACTACAACAACCAGCAGGCCGCAGGGCAGGCGCAGTGGGGCAACAGTCAGATTGACGCCGCGTACGCTGACCAGCTGGCCCGCAGGCAGGACGAACAGGCATGGCAACAGCGCATGTTTGAAAACTATCTGGGCCTTGCCGGTGGCGGATCGCCCATGGCCAGCGCGACCATGCAGAACGATGCGGCCAAGTACGCTGCAAATAAGCAGTCGTCCGCCAACAACCTCGGCGCATGGATTGGCGCGGGCGGTTCCGTGCTGGGCGGGTTGCTCTCCGGCGCCGGTGAAGCGAACGGCTTCGGTAACCTCTTTTCTTGGAAATAGGGAGGCGCCATGCGCTACGGTGGATTGATGGGCGGCACTATCGGCAACCATTACGCGGGGCCGTCCGGTGCGGCTATGGGCGCCCTGATGGCGGGGCAGGCTATTGGTGATGCCTTCCGTAATATGGGCAGGAGCGCTGCCGACCGCAGAGACAGGGACGACAGATTGCAGCAGCAGGCGCAACAGGATGCTTTCCGGCAGCAGCAATTTGACATGATGCAACAGCGGTACGACGCTGAGCAGCAACAGCGCGACCGCCAGAACGCCATGCAGGACAACACGCTGAAAGCGCGTGGCTTGCTGAACGGCGGGTTGCTGTCTGGCGATCTTGGCCCGAACGGACGGACGCCGGAAGAGATGCAGGCGAAGCATGGGTTTAACCCGTTGCCGTATCTGACTCAGGAAGAGTTGAATTATCGGACGCCTGAGCAGAAAATGAGGGATGCCCTTAGCCTGTTCCAGCAGAAGCTGAAGGCAGAAAACGAGGCCAGACCGCCTGTGCCGAAGGCCAACTTGCAAAAAGTCGAGATGAACGGAACAAAAGGCCCGGGCATTTATCTTGTTGATATGGACACTGGAGCAGCTTCGTTTCTTGGTGGCGTATCCCAAAAGCCGACTGCGCCGGGCTATGAAACGTTTGCGACCCCCGAAGGCACATATGGAATGCGCCCCATCCCCGGTGGACCTGCCGATATGAAGCAGCAGGCTGCACAGGGGAAGCAGGCGCAGTCCGCTGCAGCAGCACAGCAGCAGGCAGGCATGATGCTTGAGGATATAGGTAGGGCAAAACGCCTCGTCGGTGATTATACACTGATACCTAACACGGGTTTTGGTTCTCTGGCGTCGAGTGTGCCTGGCACGACTCCGTACGACCTCGCGAAGACTCTTACTACAATTAAAGCAAGAATCGGATTCGACGAGCTTCAGCGCATGCGGCAAAATTCGCCAACAGGCGGCGCGCTTGGGTCGGTTGCCGTGCAAGAACTGGAATCGCTCCAGTCTGTCCTTGGGTCGATTGATATAGGACAGTCTGAGGACATGCTTATTGCTAATCTCGACAGGCTCGAAAAGATGTATCTTGACGTCGTGCACGGGGCAGGAAATTGGAAGCGCAACTCTAATGGCAATCTTTCCGTTGGCGCAGGCATAGGTTCAATGCCGCCCCTGCCTGACGGAGCCGTGCTCATAGAGGGGCAATAAACCATGCAGTACGCACACAACCCAGATACGGGCGAAGTCTTTAAGTTGAACGGCGATGCATGGGAAAAAGTCCCGTCCGCTCGCGGTAAGGGTGGCGAAGTGTTCGCCCTTGAGGGTGACGGCTGGAAGGCTGTAGCAAGCGCAACCAAGCCGCCGGAAAAGAAAGCAGGCTTTATGGATTCGCTCAAGGCGCAAGACTGGCGCGGCGTAGCGCAGGCTACAGGCTCTGCGCTTGGCGGTGGTGCTGCGCTGGTCTTAGGCAATCTTGGGCCGCAGGCGGCTGTGCCTGAGGAGGCTGTCACCGTTCCCGCTGCGATGGCGGCTGGTGATGCTTTTGGCGGGATGGTACATGATTATGTGAGAGGGCTTTTTGCCCCCGAAGAGATGCCGACCGTTCCGCAACAGGTAAGCAGGGCCGCGACTGATGCGGGGTTGAACATTGCAGGAGAAAAGATACTTGGCCCTGCATTTCAGGCTGTTGGTAATACTGTAAAATCTGCATTTTCGCCCATCAAGACATACGTCAAGAAGCGTGTCGGCCCAGTTGGGGCGAGGAGCGTGTCGCAAATAGCGGAGATGGAGGCGCAGGGGTTCAAGCCGGAAGTCGGCATGTTGGACAATCCGGAGGCGCAGGCAGCCTCGCAATCATTACGCGGCAAGCCCGGCACAGGCAGCATTATGGGTGAGGTTGACGCGCACAATTATGCACGGGCGCAGGAAGTGAACCAGAGCATAGCCGACAAGCTTGGCCCTGACCTTGATTCGTATTCGATAGGACAGAGCATAAGAAGTGATGCCGACGCGGCTCAGTCGTCGTGGCGTGACGTTAACAAGACGCTGTGGGACAGGGTGGCAGCTTATGTGCCAGACGGTGTGCCTATAGCTGCTGATAACATCGTTGCGGCGGCATTGGGGGTGAAGAACGAGGCTGCGCAAAGTCCATATCTTGCCGATGCGTTGGCGCCGTCGCTACGGCAGGCAGAGCTTGTGCTGAGTTCTGTGCAAGATGGGCATATCAGCAAGGCGGCGCTTGACTCTATCAAGAAGGCGGCGCGTGGTTCATACAAAAAGCTTGCGCATGAAGCTGACGACGTTGACAGGCTGCGCATGGCTTTTGAGCGTGCGGCCGACAAAGATATTGCCGCTGCTGCATTGCGTATCGGCGGTGACGATGCCGCGCAAGATATAGCAATGGCGAAAGATTGGTACAAGCGCGGACGCGGTGACAAGAAAATGGGCGACGTGGGGTTGCTTGACGAGGCCGCTGACATCCTGAAAAACCCTGAGCCTACCACTATATACAACAAACTGATGAACGGCGGCAAGCCTGCCGTAGAAAGCCTGATGAAGACATTCAACATGCTTTCGCCAGAGACGGCCGCCGCTGTGCGTTCGAGAGCATACAGAGACCTTGGCAGGGCAACGCCGGGCAACCAAGGCGCAGCAGGCGATACCTTCAGCTTCTCAACATTTTTGACGAACTACAACAAAATGCAGCAGGCGTCGCCGGGCGCCGCTGATATTCTGTTCGGCCCTGCCAAAAAGGAGATGGATGGGCTGCTGAAAAACGCCGAGTTTTTCAAGTCTCTTGATAAATACGCAAACAGCAGCAAGACGGCGCAGAGCGCTGCGTGGGACGAGCTTTGGCGGCCGATTCTCAATATCGCAGGTACTGGCGCTGTGGCTGGGGGGCTTGGCGGGATGAGTGTTTCCGGCGCGGTGCAGGGTGCTGTAGCTGGCACTGCATTGCAGGCCGCACGTATTGGCACTCAGCGCAGGATAGCGCGCCTGATGACCAATCCCGACTTTGTAAAGTGGCTGGCAGATGGAACGAACAAGGCGGCGTCTGTGCCCTCCGAGATTCCGCAGCACCTCGGCAGGTTGGCCCTTATGGCTCTTGCCGGTGACACTGCGCGGGAAACCTCGGACGACTTCCTTTGGTATCTTTCTGAGGCCACAGGGCGCCCCGTGAAGAGGCCGCAGCTATAAACCCCACAGGACGTGGGGCACGACTCCAAGGACGGAGGACATAGACATATGCCATACAACAGCGAGACCGGCCAGTACGAGCGCCGGGTGACGACCATTCTGGACGAGACGCCCGACGGCGATACCGTAAACAGCGCCGTGGCTGTCAAGATTGACGCCGCCGTGGACGATGGGCCGACAGACCTGAACCACCACAAAGCACAGGGCGGGCATTACCCTGCCACGAGCACGGCAACAGGCAGCCGCTACCTGCACCAGAGTCCTGCGGGGGTCGTATCGTGGCGTGACGGCGTACCGGCGGATCAGGCCGCACAGGCGGACGCCAGCAACGTGGCTGACGGTGCCGCATGGCGCGCAGCTATCGGTGCGGAGGCCGCGGGGGCTGCAGCCGCTGCAGTTGCCACGCACAACGCCGATGCCAGCGCGCACGGGCTGGATACTACGGTATGGCCCGTTGCGCAGGGCGGTACAGGCGCAAGTACCGCAGAAGACGCGAGGGCTGCGTTGGACGTGTACAGCAAGGGCGATGTTGACGCCGCGCTGGGCGGCATCAAGACCGGCACCGCGCACGCTCCTCAGTCTATCATCAAGGCTCCGCTTGGAGCGCGACCCACAGGGTGGACCGCAGAAGACTGCGACGCGCCAGTGATGAGTATCCTTGCGCCGCAGGTGCCTCTTTTTTCCGCCCACTGGTGTTGCGGTATGACTGTTCGGGAGAGTTCCCGGTTTAGTGCGGATACTCCCGCATGGAAGCTGCTTAACGGGACAGCCGTTAATTCTGCGGATTGCTGGGCGAGTGTGTCTGGTTCTTTTGTAGGTGGCGTTGGTGATGAATACGTTGAAATCGACTTCGGCGTAGAGCGCTCTGTCAGTGCCATAAATATTTTGCCGCGCCTAAGCACTGATTGGCTTTTAAAATTCCCCCGCGATTTTCAATTGATCGCCGATGGCGTGGTAGTTGAAAATATTACAGGGTTAGTTCCTGCTGCACAGCAGACTGAAAAAGCGGTGCCGCTTTCTGCTTCTTTCAGGTGCAAGGTGCTGCGTATGCGCGTAACAAATATTCAGGATACCAGTTCTTCATATGTAGTTTTCGGCAGGCTGAATATCACGTTTGATGATGTGCCCGCAGGGCATGTTGCAATACCGTCCGGGTTGCAGGTTGCTTATGCTGATGAGGGACGTGTTGCGGCCTCTGAAGTGTCGAACGCCATGCAATCTATTGACCTTTCTGCGGCTGCTGACGGCACATATCACATAGCAGTTAATATGAATGCAGACGGCAGCTTTGCCGCGCCGAGCCATTCAAACAACACACCGCAGATTAGCACTCGCAAGTTGTTATCGTATCCTGTTCCTGTTGCTGCTTCGTCTGAAAACACCGGACGTGAAATCGGTTTCTCCGTAGATGGTGATCTTGCAACGTATTGGGGGGCAAACTCTGGAAGCGGAGCAGGCGTCATCGGGCAGTGGGCGGAGTACACTTTGCCGGACTCAAAGGGCGGCTTTAAATCCATCGTTGCAAAAGCATCACAATCTTATGTGGGCAGTGCACCTGCGGCAGCGGATATTGAGCAATTGGTTAGTGGGATATGGGTAAAGGTTGGTGAAGCTAAATACTTAAACAATGTGCTTTGTGGCAGCTTTCAAGCTACTGCGGGCAACACCACTCTGCGTATTAAGGCCACTGCCGGAACAGTCTCGTATTCTTACGGATGGACGATTACAGATATTCAAGTAACTGACCTTACAGCAGGGGATTTATACAATCCTTCTGATGTAACTCATTATGGCAGCACAGACACCCCGATACGGCGTGTCTATCTTGGTTGGGTGGAAAAGTACGGCGGGGTAATTACTGATGTGCATTGTTATGCATTGAGTAAAAGATGTGTAGTGCCTCTTAACGCAGGCGGTACACTTGCTACAGGGACAAATTACTCAATAAACACTCCATTTCTGATGCCTGTAAACGCGGCGCAGATACGTGAATTGGATGTAACAGGTATGACCGACTTTAATGTTTTTTATTCTTATGATTCTGCGCAGTTCAGGGGGTGGATACGTAAAGCTAATACGGAGCAGACTGTCACGGTTGGTTCGCTTTCAGGCAAAAGCGCGAACAACTATTCATACAGCACGATACGTGCCGCACTTATCATTGAGAGGGGGTACTAATCATGCCGGTATATGCAAAAGTTGGCAGTTCACAGCAAGATATATTGACCGAAGCACAGGCACGGAAGAGACCGGAGCTTGTTCGTATGCAGGCTGAGCGCCCTAGCCTTGACCATATTGCTACTACATCCGGTGAGTGGGTTTTATCGCGCAAGAAGCTGCTGACGATGATCAACGAAGAGAAAAACCGCCGTAGAGACAGCGGCTTTATGCTGGATGGCAAACGATGGGACAGTGACAGCCATGCCCGCCTTGCTTATGCCGAGGTTGCTCTCAAATTTGCGGCAGACGCGGCATATATGGTGAAAGACTGGAAGGCCAGCACCGGCGTGTGGGAAACTCTGGACAAGGCTTTGTTTGAGCGGGTGTACACCGCAGGGGCTGCACACCTTGAAGCAGCTTATGCTTGGCAAAAGGCCAAAGAGGAAGAGTTAGCCGCTACCCCTGACGCAGAGCTTGGCGGGTTTGTCATAACTGAGCGCCTTGAGTTGTAAAAACAAGAAATCGGGCTGCACT
>NZ_JBKEBF010000039.1:0-124540 GCF_047973035.1 Oleidesulfovibrio sp. | reverse complement strand
TCAAGTTTTATTGGGTACTTGAAAGGAAAGAGTAGCTTAATGTTGTACGACCAATTTGGCGATCTTAAGTTTAAATACCGGAATCGCGAGTTTTGGTGCCGTGGATATTACGTAGATACAGTTGGAAAAAATAAGGCAAAGATACAAGATTACATTAGGCACCAACTTGAGCATGATAAGCTTGGTGATCAATTATCTCTTCCATATTCTGGAAACCCGTTTACGGGTCGCAAGTAACAGAGATGCAGATACCAGACGAACGTGCGCCTGCTAGGGCGCTGCTAGTAAGAAAGCCTTATAGGCGCATATGAAGAACCCCCAGCTATGCTGGGGGGTACCTTTTTGCGATCTGGAGGTAGGAAATGATCCCATGCCATGTTTGCGGTCAGGACGCTTCTACACACTGGATTCTCGGGCTTACACCCTCGTGCGATAGTTTTAAAACAGGATTATGTACTATCCACGACAATGAAGAGAACAGAGCGGCAGCCTCCAAAGCATGGCAGAAATTCATGTACAGCGAGGTCTCTAAGACTATCAGGCTGCAAGCCTCCGGCCATAAACCGCAGTATACTCTGACAGTCAGATACGCCGATGGCGGCTCTGAAAGCATGCCTTGCCTGTTTTACTCGATTTTTGAAAACATGGCACTGCAAGTCACTCCGCCCGAAGGACCAACCCGCTTTTATTTGCTTCGATATATCAAAAGCTATGAAGTCAGCATGTAAGCCTGACTCTAATCCATTGCAAAAATAAAAGCCGGAGCGAAAATTCGCTCCGGCTTTGTTTTTCATTTTTGTAAACAGACTATTTGTGACGGTTGTTACGGATAGCGACAGCAAAGCAACAACAAGCGCCGCCCCATGTGATTCCAAAGCCGATTACCATCATGACGATTGCTTCAGGGCTCATTATTTCGCTCCTTCTTCAACTCTTACAAAGCGTTCCACAGATTCCTGATTCTTGATCCAGAAAGCAATCACGATGCACAAAGGCAGCAGTGACCAACCGAAGAATAACAGGTCCTTGGAAGCATACCCACCGTAACCATTTGTCAGGTCGCCATGCAGGTTTGAAAGGAGCGAGTAACCGAGAACTGCCACAGTTACAAACTTAAGGCACTTCTTCCATACCTTGTCTACAGAGAAGTCCGAGACGGCGTTAACATGTTTGCGCATATCATCAAGATTAAGCACCCAGCTAAGCAGAATAATTTCGATGAAAGCTCCCACAAGCAAAGCCTGACTGTTGATGAAGTGGTCTACAATGTCGAGAATGTACAGGCCTGCACCGGTAGTGAACATAACTGTAACGGCAAAGCCGCCAAGACAGAAGTAAGACACGGTGCTACGTCTGCCCCATCCGAACTTATCAATCAACGAAGAAACACAGGCTTCAACAATGGAAATGTGTGAACTTACGCCTGCCATGGTAAGGCACAGGAAAAACAGAGTGCCGAAGAAGGTAGGCGCAGGCAGCGAGTTGATTGCCTTGGGAATGGTCACAAAGGCAAGACCGACACCGGCACCAGCTACGTCTTTGATGGAAGAGCCGGTTTCAAGTGCCATATTGCCAAGAACACTGAAGATCATCACGCCTGCGAGCAAAGAAAAACCACAGTTGATGAAAACTGTCATGGTGGCATTATTGTTTACGTCTTCATCAGCAGGCAAGTAGCTGGAGTAAGCGACCATAATAGCAAAGCCGACGCTCAGCGAATAGAAAATCTGTCCGTAAGCTGCAGCCCATACTTTGTAATCGAGAATTTTCGAAAAATCAGGCGTAAACAGGTAGTTGACACCGTCAAGAGCGCCATCGAGGGTAAGTACCCTTGCGATGAAGATCAGCACCAGAAAGAACAGTGTGGGGATGAGGATTTTGTTGGCCCGCTCAATACCTTTTTTTACACCGGATACACAGGCTACCCAAGTAAGAACCCAAGCCAGCAAACACGCAGCGAAGATAGGCCAGCGGACGCCGCCCAGCTCTGTGGGACCACCGGTAAGGCCAAGGAATTCTCCAAAAAAGAAAGCTTTGGTATCCTCGCCCCATGACTGATCAAAAGCAAAGGTCACATAGTTTAGTGTCCAGCCGATGACTGCAATATAATAGGTAGCGATTACTGCTGCGACCATTACCTGAAGCCAGCCAATCCATTCCCACTTGGGATTGAGACGCGCAAAAAGGCGCGGTGCAGAGCTGCGATACTTCTGCCCCATCCCGAATTCAAGAATCATAAAAGGGATACCAGCAGTAAGGAGGGCAAAAATGTAAGGGATAAGGAACGCTCCCCCGCCATTTTCGTATGCGACGTATGGAAAACGCCAGATGTTGCCCAGACCGATGGCAGAGCCCACGGCGGCCATAATAAAGCCTACTCGTGAGCCCCATTGTTCACGTTTACTCATTGCTCTTCCTAAAAACTGTTGCAGAACCTGACAAAGACTTCGATGTTTCAGGCTCAGGTGCTCTACAAATTTTTACTGTTTTGTATAAACGAGTAAAAACTATCCACGGCATAAGGCTTTCCCCGTCAGAAAGCCCTTCTGCGAAAATCCCCGCTTACCGTCATTAAAAAGTTACCTTTTTTTGTTAACTTTTTTTAAGCGGGGAAGCACTTTTACTTGCCGTATGCAAAAATGTCTATCCCAAACAGAAGTCAATAGTAGCTGGTGCCGGTTTTTATCAGTTTTGCAAAGCATACTTTATTTTATATTTTGCTAATGAATCCGGATAGTATTTTTACCTGATATAGAGCCCCATCTTTATCAAAAGATTGACAAAACATTCGCCCGATGAGAGAGCACTCACCAACATTATTGATTTTTCTGCCACCTCTTTAATAAGGAGTAGACTATGCAACCTGATGCTGTGAATGAACTAAGTAATCTGTTGTCCAACTGGGAAGATTACAACGGAGCACGTAAGGCTTTTGAAATGTTTAAAAGCCATCTGGAGTCTTTTGACGGTGTTACTTTTGATTTTAAAGCACGTCCCGGCATCAGCTACTCCCTTCGTGCAGCGCATCCGAATCAGCAGGGTAGAAAACTTTTTACTCTTGTAGATATTATTGATGATGACCCTGCAGAGCGCTGGCTTTCTGTGTGTTTTTATGAAGATATGATTAATGACCCTGAAGAACTGGGAGACTTTGTACCCGGAGGCCTTCTGGGCGAAGATGCGCATTGCCTTGATCTTGATGAGTGGGATGAAGAACGTGTCGAGTACATAAAAGCACGTTTGAGCGAAGCGGCTACAGCCGCTGTAGCAAAATAGTTTTGATGCATTTTATCTGCCAATAAAAAAGCCCCGCGATCGGGGCTTTTTTATTGGCAGAGTTTTTTTAACCACTGTTTTGTCTACATAAAATCAGGATCAATAGATGCTCTGCCGTTATCCAGCATTACTTTAAGAAAGCTAAGAGTTCGGGCATCTACAGGGACCACAGGAAAAGCATTCAGGCAACTATCGCACCTTGCTACAGTTGGCTTTACCGGATTCAGCATTGGCATTTTGTGATCACAAAAAGGGCAAGGGTAAAAAAGCAGAAGCTCTAATGCGATAGGCTTCACAGGCGCAAGAGGCTTATTGGATTCGTTGCTCATAGTCATCCCTTGACGATCAGGCTCTCGCCACTCATAGCCTGAGGCTTTGCCATTTTCAAAATATCCAGAATGGTAGGAGCAATATCGCCCAGCTTACCTTCCGATCGTAAGGAAACGCCCTGCTCCGCTCCGATGAGAACCATAGGAACAGGATTTGTGCTGTGGGCCGTGTAAGGATTCCCTGCATCATCAACAAGCTGTTCTGCATTACCATGGTCTGCGGTAAGAATAATGGTGCCGCCCTTCTTTAAAAAAGCGTCAACAATTTTTCCGGTGCAGGCATCGACAGCTTCACACGCCTTGATTGCAGCCGGCATAATCCCAGTGTGTCCAACCATATCAAGGTTGGCCAGATTGCATACATACAGCGAATAATCTTTATCGAAAGCGGACAATAGCGCGTCTGTAACTTCATAAACGCTCATCTCCGGCTTTAAATCATATGTTGCAACATCACGGGGAGAAGGAATTAGAACACGGTCCTCTCCTTCATAGGGCTCTTCTTTGCCGCAGTTAAAAAAGTAGGTTACATGGGCGTACTTTTCCGTTTCGGCAATGCGCAATTGGCGAAGGCCAGCTTTGGCTGCCACTTCTCCCAAAGTGTCTGTAAGAGCTTCTTTAGAAAAAGCCACAGGCTGCTTGAAAGAGGAATCGTATGATGTCATCGTGGCAAAGCCGCAAAGCCTAGGAACTGCTTTCCGGTCAAATGCAGTGAATGCTTTATCCGTAAAACAACGGGTAAGCTGGCGTGCCCGATCCGCTCGGAAGTTAAAGAAGAATACACCGTCATTGTCGGCAATCAGCTTTTTGGGCTGTTCCGCAACGGCAATAACACGCGGCTTGATAAATTCGTCAGTTTCGCCTGCGGAATAGGCACTCTCTACAGCTTCAACAGCAGAAGCTGAATATTCCGCAATGCCGTGAACTAAAGCATTCCACGCAATTTCATTGCGATCCCAACGTTGGTCTCTGTCCATGGCGTAGTAACGCCCTGTCACACTTGCTATGGTTCCATGTCCTATGCATTGCAGCTCTGCTTCCAGTTCTTTGATAAACTGAAGCCCACTCTGCGGAGGCGTATCACGACCATCCATGAACGCATGAATGCAGGCAGGCACTCCGGCTTCGCGAGCAGCTTCTACAAGCGCATACAGGTGCCTGATGTGGCTGTGAACTCCGCCGTCAGAAAGAAGGCCAAGCAGATGCAGCCTTCCGCCACTTTTTTTAAGTGACGTAAGCAGTCCGCTGATGGCAGGACGGGCAGCAAGCGCCCCTTCCTCAACAGCGATATCAATGCGGGTCATATCCTGATACACGACTCTGCCGGCACCTATGTTCATGTGGCCGACTTCCGAATTTCCCATAAAGCCTTCCGGCAATCCCACTGCCCGCCCGGAGCACGTTAGCTCCGCGGTCGGATTATTGGCGGTGAGAGAATCAAGAACAGGGGTACGGGCTTGAAATACGGCATTGCCTTCATCTTTCTTACCTATTCCCCACCCATCAAGAATAAGTAAAAGAACAGGTGAAACATCAGATGCGGCGAGTGTGTCTTCTGGCATTATTCGGCTCCGGCTGCAGGAAGCTCCAATTGAGGAGCATCGGCCCAAAGGCCCTCGAGGTTATACAGTTCTCTGGCGTCATTCTGAAAAATGTTCACAACTACGTCGTTCATATCCAGAAGTATCCACTTTCCTGCCTGATATCCTTCTGCACGCAAGAATTCGAAATTATTCTGCTTGCAGTAATCCAGCACAAGGTCAGCCAAAGCCTGCCCCTGACGAAGGGAGCCTGCAGAAGCAATAATCATATATTCGGTAAAACCGCTGATGCCACGCAAGTCAAAGAGCATCAGGCCAGCGGCCTTTTTATCATTCATCAGACGAGCAACTTTTTCCGCTTTTTCACGTCCGTCCAGCAGAGAGAATTTTTTGTCTTTTTTCTTAATCATAATAAAAGGTGTCCTTACAGTCATTTTGGGTGTCAGCTGATGCCGCACAGCGTTAAACCAAGCGTTGCAAACGCTAACAGCCACAGAACCCGTATTAATACTTCATTTGCGGCTCAGGCGCAAATGGTTAGATGAGCAGTAAATTGATGCTTCAAATAGTAGCTTGTAAAAGAGGCACGTACATATGCTGGACTAGCCACGCCTGAAAACGAGTCAATGACCTAAATGCAGGAGTAACGGTGCCTTTCAAAACAAGTTACAACCTGTAAAAGTAAAAGGGCTGAAAGCCTCTAACTCTCAACCCTTATCTTTAATAAAAAGCGAAGCACAGCCCTGAATATACCGTACTTGGGCAGTCAGCCTACAGACTTTACAGTAGAAATGTTTTGATTTTCAGCGTTGCCGCCTCCTAGCCTATGCTCTGAAATACCAGTTACGGCTGAATCTGCCTGCAGGGTTAAGGGAAAACTTCCTTAATGTATTTTTCGTGAAGAGCAACAGCTTCTGGTGGAAGGAAGCGCTGATACCGTTCTTTATATTCCGGGATGTATCCGTTGGCGAGAACTTGATTTATCCGGTGGATCACCTCTTTACCCCAAGCATTTTTGCTGCAACCGATTTGGGAGATAACATATTGAGGCATTTCTAAAATTGGAATAAAAGTAAAATTCCCCTTAAGCTCCTCCCTATAGTTTAACCACCTGATCTCATGTGGATATCCAATTACGTAGTCTACATTTCGACCCGCGCCGAGCATATTCAGTAAGCCTTTGAGTACATCTTCGCCGGAACGGATGACAATTTTTTTCGAGTCAGGATTGTCGTTCAAAATTGTATCAACAGCCCCATGATATCTTCTTCCTTTCGAAACGCCCATCCGCAAATCCGACTTACCAAAGAGTCTTTCAATCGATATGTAGCCGTCATCATTTATAAAAGGCTTGAATTCCTCAATCCGTTTTGATTCAATGAATAGCCCGTTTGCCAAAGCAATCATTGTTGGATAACTATATTCAATAAACTTTTCTCTTTCTTCCGTCCGTATCAAAGCTACACAACAAGCATTGCCTGATTCTATCTTTTCAAGAATACGCCCGTAGTTCCCTATTTGATATGTATGATGGTAGTCGTTCAATTCTTCGCGTAAAAGATTTTCCAGATAGTTTTCATAACCGTCTCCTTTCATTGGACCGACATTGATGAAACCCGGCGGGAAATTTGCATGATACCATGTTATTTCTTTTTCTTCAGCATAAGCAAGTTGAACATGCATAACAACCGCAACAAAGCATAATAAAAAAATTCGTCTCATCGCTTTTCTACCGTTTGTTTAGCTAATTGTTCAAGAGCGCAAACATATAGTAAGCGTATCCTTTGTAGATAGTTTGTAGCACTGACTGACGTTGTTTGTTGACAGTTTAAAAAACAATCACTGACGGAGTTAGGTCAATATTCGACTAGCGACTTCTCTCCAAAATAATCTTGGCGACATGATATTCCTCAACTTCCTCCAGAGAGCTCTTTTTTAGCTGCATCCTTCTCAGTGGAGTGCCCCCGCCCTTTCGCCTTCTACACTATAATGCTGTAGGGCATATGAGGCTTCTTTAAGGCCATGCGTTAAAACAACAAAAATGTAATTATGGCCACATATGAGTACTCTAGTCAACTTGTTCGAATGGAGTAATGGCCTTCGGGGATAAGTACTTTAGCATAATTCGCTCTATGACTCCCTCTGCATGCATATCTTTGACAGCCTTTTGATAAGCAATCACAACTTCATCAGAAATATTTTTTGAACCTGCAATGTACTGCCACACTTCAAAAACATTAGGCCCACATTCAACTTTCCCCTTCAGAGGGGTACCCTGTACGCCATAATCAATAAGGCTGACCTCAGAAAACCAAGCATCAACCCTCCCAAGATCAAGCATTTTGGGAATAGTTCCAACCCCAAAAGGTACAGGAAGTAATTTTGAGTAGCCTTTTTCTTTTAGAAAAAGCTCAGGAGGAGCATTTTCATGTACAGCAATCCTATATTTCCGGGCAGTGTGGATATTCAAATTCGGATAACGATCAGAGCAAAAGGCAAAGCGGGCAGGGAAAATCTTAGCAATCCAGATGTATTTGTCTTCACGGGAGGCAAGTCGTGCCATAGGAAAAATAATGGCCTTTGTTGTCTTGTCGGTAGCCATATACTGGGCACGTGACCAAGGCACTACGCGTACTTTAGTATGATTACCGATGCGACGCTCAATCTCAGCGACTATCTCTACAAACACACCATTCTGCTCATTAATTGTCCATGGAGGCAGATCCGCAGAGAGAATGTAATAGGAATCCGCTCGCGCGGGCAACACGCTTAGTACTAAAGTAAATATAAGTGCGAGATAGGCCGTCCGCATACTACGATTTTAGATAAAAGAATACGGTGCACCAATTATTCTTTATTTTTCAAACACAGATTTTCTCAATATAATACCCAAGCAAAGCCCAGAATCGTGGGGCCTTCGCTTAGGTATTATAGAGCTGTTGCAGAAAAAAGGGGTCAAGGTAGTTGCTGGAGCTAAGTTGCCACAGGATCCATAAAACCGCTCTTCGCTGTGCTTTTTAATTATCGTTTCTGGCAACCAATAATTTTATACAAAAATTTCAAATATAGGTAGGCAGGTGGGACATAAAAGCTGCCGCACACCTTGTGGGGCTTAGCTAAAATACAGAAAGCGGGAAGCTAGATAAAACCCCAACTTCCCGCTTTTATTAACGAATGGCGGAGAGGGTGGGATTTCACCGGTGGGAATCCCAAAACCTCCAACATGCTGAAATTGCAGGGATATATCCCGTTTTCAGTGAAAGAGTGTGTACCATGCCTTTGTAGCTAATGAATCACGCTTGGTCAAGATTTTGCATAGTTGAAATTGATTCCACTACGTTAGGCGCAAAAAGCTCATATCTTCATTGCCGGGATTCGAACCGAAATCCCAATCGCACACGAAAAAAGGCATCCGTTTAATTACGGATGCCTTTTTCATTCCAGCTACATATTGCTTGCCAGCGGCACAGCCTCGGCAGCATGCTGCGCCATTGCCAGTGATTCGCGGTATTCTCTAGCCTCAGCCTTCATTGTCCAGTGGGCTTCTATGGACATATCATCCAGCGTTGTCCGAATGGCATGTACCCCTGTCTGGAAAAACTCTTTCCTCGGATTAACCTTATTCATCTGGCTATCCTAAAAAACTCGGTGCAACTCAAGCTCAAGGGCCGGAGCATCTTCGCTGTAAATCATGGCGTGAACATCAAACGGGAACGGCACACTGGCGTCACCCAATTCACGACTTAATCTACCAGACATGACATCATCCCTCCTTTTACAAAATTCATCAAATATCGCATGCGAGGTAGTGACCAGTCTTATAACCTTAGGCCGAGCTTCTCTCAAGTATCTGGTTTTGAGCGACTTCTTGAATTCTTGCATGCCCATGACCGGGCGCAAATCGCTTGGAATTCGAAGTCGAAAATAGAGGCCATTTCGATGGCTGGTGAGGTAGGATGGGGCAGAAAAAGACATTGGACAATCCTCCTTGTGTGTACCCGTTTTGTGTACCCACGGCTCTGACGAGCGCTTTTTGGAAGAATGTCCAATGTTTTCAAGCTCTTGGCGGAGAGGGTGGGATTCGAACCCACGTACGGGCTATTAACCCGTAACTCGATTTCGAGTCGAGCGCGTTACGGCCGGACTTCGCTACCTCTCCGCAAATCAATTGAGCAGTTTCCTGCTCAAGAGGCGGTTTATCTAGGCTAAATTCCTATCTGATGCAAGCACAAATTTCATCACTCTTTAAATGAATCATAGCCACCTTAAAAATAACACATCAGGATGCTTCAAAAACTGCTCTTTCTTGACCCTTAACGAAACTTCATGTATTTAGGACTGTCTTTATGTTTTAGAGAGATCATTATGTACTTTGATTTGTAATATAATCAAAGCGATAGCTGCACGCCTGCCTTTTTATACAGGCTGATCACAGAATTTTACAATCAGGTGGTGCTTTCACGTAAACACGTTAAGGCGCCTTCTTTATTTGCAGGATATTCATGCAACAACATGAGTTTATAAACCTTATTGAACGCTTCGCCCCGCTTCACGGTGCTGCCGAGTGGGATAATTGCGGCATTCAGATTGCTTCCCCCCGCGAAACGCTCACTAAAGTTGCTGTTGCACTTGACCCTACTCTCCAAACTATTAACACAGCCCTGCACCTAGGTGCTGACTTCATTCTTACACACCACCCGCTATACATGAAGCCTAAAAGCCTTGGCCGGCTGGATAGCTTTCATCATGTAGTTTCTCAGCTTATTGGCGGGGATGTTGCGCTTTACTCTGCGCACACCTCGCTTGATGCCAATGCCGACGGACCTGTGGGTTGGTTGGGCAGAGAATTGGACCTGTATAACATTGATATCTTGGAACAGACTCACAGCAGCTCACTCTATTCATTCTTTATTTTTGCACATAGCATTGAGCATACAAGTCTGCCTGCTATATATAATGTTGCACATAAATCCGGCGGAACAGTAGTTACCTTTGATAGTGCAGACACTGCCCCCTCCTCCGCTCTTGCAGTCATTCAGGATGCATCTCCTGAAGGTGCTGTGGTTGTAGAACTGCCTCAAGCTGCAGGCAGAGAAACTCTTGGACTGGGTATGATCGGAGATCTCCCACAAGAATGCAGCTGGAAAGAATTAGTTGCTCTTCTGGAAAGCAAGGTAAACAGAAATTTCTGGTCAGTGTGCGGTATCCGCCCTGACCGCGTAAAACGCGTAGGTTACTGCACCGGTTCGGGCAGCTCTCTTGCTGATGCTGCTTTCGCCCGTGGTGCTGACGTGTTTATTACCGGCGACGTCAAATACCACGGCGCGCTGGATACAAACGGGTGTATTATAGATGTAGGGCATTTTTCTTTGGAAGAAGAAATGATGAAGCGTTTTGCAGCGCTACTTGCTAAGCATGCACCTGATGTGGAAATAACCTTCCTGCCCGGGCAGGATCCCATACTGCTTCACGCCGTAAGCAAATAAGCGGCCCTGAAGCCCGGTTTTTACCGGTCAGTTCGAAGCCATCAGGAGGACACGAAATTGAGCCTGTATCTTAAACAAATCGAGCAGCTCGTCGCCTTGCAAAAGGTAGACAACGAGATCATGGCCATCCGCAAAGATCTCGAGCACGCCCCCAAAGAAGTAGAAGCTCTCATGGGCCGCTTCAACACTCTTGAGGGCCAGCGCAACCACCTGCTGGACAAAATTGAACATCTGCGTGAGCAGGAACGTCGTCTTATTACTGAAATCGAAGACGATTCTTTGCGTGTGAAGAAAAGCAAAAGCAAGTTGATGCTTGTCGGCAACACTAAAGAATACCACGCAATGATGCGCGAAATGGACAACCTTGAAAAGGTAAACCGTCTTCGCGAAGAAGAAAAAATCACCCTCATCGAAGAGCTGCAGCGTCAGAATGATGCAATTGCGCAGCTTGATGAAGTGTATGGTGAAGTAAAGCAAGATCTTGAAGCGAAGCAGGCAACTTTGCAGGCACGCCTTGAAGATGCTGAAAAAGAACTGGCAAAGCTGGATAAAAAGCGTGTAGCCGCCGGCAGTGTTGTTCCCGCTCCTGTTCTGGCCCGCTACGAGTTTATCCGTGAGCGCCTTGACCACCCCGTTATCGTTCCCGTAGTGAACGGCATCTGCTCTGGCTGCAACATTGCTATTCCGCCGCAGAGCTTTATCGACTTACAGAAAGGGACCCAGATTCTCAGCTGCACAAACTGCCAGCGCCTTGTTTACTGGTGCGAGCACTTCTGCGACGACACCTCTGCCGAGTAATTTTTTTCGGGAGCAGGACGAGCTGCCGCTGCGTGTCTGACACGGAGAGGAAAGTCCGGGCTCCGCAGGGCAAGACGCTGGGTAACCCCCAGGTGGAGTGATCCACGGACAGTGCCACAGAAAGCAAACCGCCTGCTATTGCAGGTAAGGGTGAAACGGTGGGGTAAGAGCCCACCAGAGGAATCGGTGACGATTCCTGCTAGGTAAACCCCGTCTGGAGCAAGACCAAATAGGAAGACGCTGAAGGCCGGCCCGGTCGATGTCTTCGGGTAGGTTGCTTGAGGCTGCAGGTAACTGTAGTCCTAGAGGAATGGCAGCTGCTTTCCTGTTGGAAAGAACAGAACCCGGCTTATAGTCCGGCTCCCTTTTGTAACACTAATCAGGGGCGCTTTTGGCGCCCCTGATTTTTGCATTGTGAGGTAGTTATGCACACTTGGGCTGTGCTGTTGGCGGCAGGCAAAGGGGCTCGCATTTCAGAAGCTTGCGGACGAACCCGCAAACAATTCATCGAATGGAACGGCGCCCCCCTGTTCTGGCATTCAGCGGCAATGCTGTCCCGCATTGCCAGAGTGCGTGGTATTATATTTGTACTTCCGGCTGAAGAAATTGAAGCTGCTACGACTCGCCTGAAACAGTTGGATGATGGAAGAGCGCTGGGCATTCCTTGGAAAACTGTATGCGGAGGGGAAAGAAGGCAGGATTCTGTATACAGCGGCCTTATCGCACTGCCGGAACAGTGTGACCATGTACTTGTGCATGATTCTGCCCGCCCTTTTGCAGACGCAAATTTGTGTAACAGAATTCTTGATGCGTTGCATAACGGAGCTGAAGGTGTCATCCCTGCGCTGCCTGTAACAGACACTATAAAAGTAGTTGAAGCGGGCATTGTAAAGACAACTCCTGACCGCAGCAGTCTGGTAGCTGTTCAGACCCCTCAGGGTTTTCAGAAGAATGTTTTACTCAAAGCTCACGAAATCTGCCGTCAAAATAACTGGGATGTAACCGATGACGCATCGCTTCTTGAGCGTTGCGAAGACATGCGCGTTCAAACGGTTGCAGGACAAGCTGATAATATTAAAATTACCAACGCGGAGGATCTGAGCTTGCTGAAACAAAAGTCAGACGCTCCGGCAATGTTGCCGTGTTTCGGCTGGGGGTACGATGTTCATCGTTTCGGACAAAATGGTCGCCCTATGAAGCTCGGCGGCGTACCAATCGCCGGAGGCCCTGCCGTACTTGCTCATTCCGACGGAGACGTGTTGCTTCATGCTTTGATGGATGCTGTTCTTGGCTGCATGGCCATGGGCGACATAGGTATGCTTTTTCCTGATACCGATGCTGCATTTGACAATGCCGACAGCTCTGTTCTGCTAAATGAGGTACTTGAAAAAGTACGTAACGAAGGTCTGCTCATTACGCACATAGACCTGACCATTATCACACAAATTCCCAGAATTGGCCCGTGGCGGGACCAGATTCATAAAAACATATGCAGGCTGACAAGGATTCAGGCCGGCCAGGTCAACGTTAAAGCGACAACAGAAGAAAAGCTGGGATTTACAGGCGAAAAGAAAGGCATCAAGGCTGTAGCCGCTGTAACGGGTCTACGCCCTGCTCTCAGTTAGCTTTAATTACAACGCATCAGCCCTTATATTCTTGCACCGCTAACGCCTACAGGCTAACATTCATAAAAGGCTCAGGAAGCACGGTATCGTCTACTAACCGGAACAGCAGTAATAACTATGACTACACCTGAAGTTACTTCCGTTTTCCCTTGGCTCGCCCACTATGATGACGGCGTCCCCGCGAATATTGATTACAAGAGGCATCCTCTTTTTACCTTTCTTGATGAAGCTGCCCATACCCATCCCCGCCGTACAGCTGTAGTTTTTCGTAACTACCGTCTCAGCTATGCAAAGCTGAATGAGCAAGTTGAAATTCTGGCTGCCAACTTAAGAGAGCAAGGACTCCAAAACGGTGACAGGGTCTCAATAATGCTGCCTAACCTGCCCCAGACTGTTATCGCATTCTGGGCAGTGCTAAAGGCCGGCGGCATTGTGGTCATGACTAACCCGCTATACATGGAAAAAGAACTGGTGCACCAGATTGATGATTCCGGTGCACGGTTTATGATTACGCTTGATCTTGTCTGGCCCAAGATTGCTTCTTTGAAAGATAAGCTGGGGATTGAAAAATATTTTGTTACCAAAATCTCTGATGCACTGCGTTTCCCCCTGAATTTTCTTTACGATTTCAAATCACATAGAGACGGTACCGCAAAGCCCGTTCCGTATGACGGCGAACATATTCAGCCGTGGAAAAACCTGACCAAAGGAAAACGTCGGTACTGCGCAAAGATAGAAGATCCTGCTGAAACACTCGCTCTGCTTCAATACACGGGTGGCACCACAGGCATTGCCAAAGGTGTGATGCTTACCCACCAGAACCTGTGCGTTAACGTGCAGCAATGCTGTGCCATGCTACAGGAGCTTGTTCACAACAAGCATACCTTCATGGGCCTCCTGCCCTACTTTCATGTGTACGGCCTTACAACGTGTCTTATCTTCCCGACTTCTCTCGCGGCTACAATTATCCCGTTCCCGAGATATGTTCCCAAGGATGTTCTGGACGGCATTGCAAAACATAAGCCCACAATTTTTCCGGGAGCGCCTTCGGTTTACATCTCCTTGATGCAACAAAAGGAAGTAGGCAAATACGATCTTACTTCTATTGAATACTGTATTGCCGGTTCTGCGCCTATGCCTGTTGAGCAGATGAAACGTTTCAAAAAACTTACCGGAGCCGCAATCATTGAAGGCTTCGGCCTTACTGAAGCTTCTCCCATTACACACCTTAATCCAATCAGAGGATTAAATAAGAATGGCTCAATAGGAGTTCCATTTCCTGATACGGAAGCCCGAATCGTCGATATGGAGCTTGGCAGCGTCCCCTTGCCTGCCGGTAAGATTGGCGAATTGATAATCAAGGGCCCGCAGGTCATGCAGGGTTACTGGAACCGTCCTGATGAAACTGCCGGAACATTGCGTAACGGCTGGCTGTACACGGGCGACATCGCCACCATGGACGAAGATGGCTACTTTTATATTGTTGATCGGAAGAAAGACATGTTCATCGTTGGCGGGTACAATGTATACCCCAGAGAAATCGATGAAGTGCTGTATGAGCACCCCAAAGTAAAAGAAGCTGTCACTGTCGGCGTTCCGCACCCGACACGAGGCGAAGTAATTAAAGCCTATATTGTGCCTAAGCCTGGTGAAAGCCTGACCAAAAATGATATTATAGCCCACTGCAGAGCAAAGCTTGCAAACTATAAAATTCCGCGGCAGGTCGAATTCAGAGAAGAACTTCCTAAAACTATTGTAGGAAAAGTCCTTAGACGGGCTTTACGCGCAGAAGAAGAAGAGAAGTTGAAAAAACGCTCTTCCGGCGATAAAGGCGACACAGAATAATGAAGCTTCTTATTCAGCGCGTCCGCAAAGCAAGCGTAAGCGTGGAGGGCGAAGTAATAGGACAAATCGGCTGCGGCCTGCTGATTCTGGCAGGCTTCGGCGGCCATGATGACCTTTCGCTTCCAGAGTCTAAAACTTGGGAGACACTGATTCGCAAGGCTGTTGATTTACGAATTTTTCCTGACACGGACGGGAAAATGAATCTAGGTTTGCAGGAGTACGGAGGCGAAATTTTAATCGTATCTCAGTTTACCTTGTATGCTGATTGCAGAAAAGGAAAGCGGCCTTCATTTACCAAGGCCGCTGCTCCTGAAATTGCCGAAACGCTCTACGACTTGCTGATAGACTCTTTCAAGACACGTACATCAGGTAAAGTACAAACGGGACGTTTCGGAGCAGAAATGGATATATGCCTTACCAACTGGGGGCCTGTCACAATTGAGCTTTCAGACGAAATGCTAACCAGACAGTAGGTCAATGAAAGACTCCAGCTCCATCCTTATCGTTGATGATTCACGATCAGTGCGAAGCGCCCTTGCTTCTTTGCTGTCTGTAACACATCAAATCAACGAAGCGGCTGATGGCACAGAAGCGCTGCAAGCCTATACTCAGTCACGGCCTGATATAATCCTGCTGGATTTGAATATGCCCGGTATGAATGGTCTGGAAGTCCTTCGGGTTATCAGAGAAGATCATAACGACGACGAAACGTATATTCTTATTCTGACTGCGGATGACAGCACAGAGACCAAAACCCGTGGTCTCAGTCTTGGGGCAAATGACTTTCTTTCCAAGCCATTTGATATTGCGGAATTAAAAGCCCGAGTAGGAGTTGCCGAGCGGCAACGGAAGTTGACAAAGCAACTTGTTGATTACGCACGCCGTATTCAGAATGAAATTGACCTTGTCGCTTCACTACAAAGTAAATTGCTTCCGACAGCCACTCCCTATATGCAGGGAATTCATATAGAAAGCCTGTACCAACCTTCGGGAGAAGCCAGCGGCGACTATTTCGATTTCTTTCCCATTCATGACGGCACCAGTATCAGAACTGTGGTTGCAGATGTTTCCGGCCACGGTGCCCGGGCGGCTTTTATTATGAGCATTGTCCGGACACTATTTCGGGTTACACAAAGCAAGTTTATGTCTTTGACAGAGACTATTGAGCTTCTTGATAAACATTTGATGGACGCTATCGGTTCTGAAGAAGATTTTGTCACCGTTTTTGCCGCTGATATCGACTTTAAAAAATCCAGCATGCAATATGTTAACGCCGGTCATTGCCCCGGAATTCTCATGTCAGAAGATGGTACTTTTTCTAACCTTTCCAGCACAATGCCTCTTCTCGGCTTTTTCAATCCACCTATCCGCTACGGAACTTGTTCTTTTACTGTCGGTAGCGGACTTTTATTGTTTACTGACGGCTTTTTTGACTGGAAGGATAAATACGGCAGCCTGTTTTCGCTGGAAGACTTTATTGCGGTTGCCACAAAATGCATGACTAAAGGGCAAACTGTTCTGGAGTCCATTACCGACCAGCTGGCAGAAGTTGGCGGCGGAATGCCAGCCTACAGAGACGACTTAACGGCACTGTGGATATACTATGACACTCAGGCCGGCTAGTTTTTCTTTTTCCACGCAGGCAGAAGCCTATGCATGCCGGGCGGTGGTAAAAGGTGTTATTGAAGTCATTGCCCAATGGATTAATGATAAAGAGTCACTGCATAATTTAAATTTAATTTTGACTGAAGCGTGTGCTAACGTTGTCCAGCATGCATATACTGACGCTACATCTGGACGTATTGAAATTTGCATCAGAATATTACCGAAAGTAAGGATAGAATGCACAGTAAGCGATTGGGGAACAGGTTTTACGCAATGTCCTCTTAACCTGAAAAAACCGATTCCGCTCTCGCCGCCGGAGGCAGAAAGCGGCAGAGGACTTTTTATAATTTCCAGTCTAGCTGATTCATTTGCCATTTCTAACAGTGGTGGCAAAAATACGTTGCACATAACAGTCAACACAGGGAGTGAAATATGGGTGGCCTCAGAATAGAACAACAAGGTGACATTCTGCATATGGGCATCGACGGAGAACTGACCCAGCAAGCAGTGCCGCAAATTCGCAAACGCTGCGACAAGCTGCTGGAAGCATCTGTGTTTACACATCTTGTTGTAGATCTCTCTGAAGTGCCTTTTATTGACAGCTCCGGCATAGGGCTGCTCGTTTCCGTGAATAGCAGGCTGAAAGGCAGCGGCAAGCATATGGTTTTATTCCGTCCGTCCGATCAGGCTATCAAGACATTGCACCTTGTGCAGCTACTGGACTTTTTCACCATCGTAAAAAATGAAGATGACCTTCTGGTCATGACGGATTCATAGTCAACCAAGCAGCCTGCCCGAACGCTTTCTTTAGCCCGACCAAAAGGACTCTGTTATGCCTTGGTATCTTGAACATCACTTTGATCCTGACTTCAACCACTTTGAGCTGAAGCCCAAAGAAGGCAAAACAGGCAAAGTTGATCATTATAATCTAGGCTATGTTCAGAACGTAGTAAAAGGCCAACTTGTTGCGGAACTGAGACAGGTGACGGATGAAGAAGCCGCCGGTCTTGACTCCCGATATGTATACAACACCTCTGCCCTGCCTGTCGGCCCGAATTGCAAAATCGACCCGGCAAACAAACATTGTATTCTGGCTGCTGCCAACGGGTATGTTTTTTACAATGACGGACTAATCACTGTAAAAAAGATGCTTAACGTAAGGCGTGATGTTGATTTTCATACTGGCAATGTTGTCTTTGTAAATGACATCGCGGTACATGGAAGTGTGCGAACCGGTTTTGAAGTTCATGGTAATAATATTCTTGTAAAAGGAATCATCGAAGGCGCAAAAATAAACGCGCGTGGTGCTCTTGCTTCTGAAACCGGTGTAAAAGGGCAGAAGTCAGCCCTGTTACGTGCAAGTCAGAATATTCGCCTGCCCTTTTGTGAAAATGCAGAATTGCGTACACGTTCGAATGTTATGATCGACACTTCTTGCATGCATACAGATATTTACGCTTCGGGTAATGTGGTGATAAAGGAACGCCTGCAAGGAGGAACGATTTACACCTCCGGCATGGTGTACGTTATGGAGCAACTCGGGGGCGGACAAGGTACAGCTACGCAATTCATAATGGGTTACGACCCTTTTCTTTTCAGCAAATTGCGAGATGTAGAAGAAAATATCAAAATTTATAAAACCAAAGTCGAATCCCTCGAAAGCTTGTGTGCCAAAAGCCCTGAGCACAGAGAAGAATTTACTCCGCAAAAAAAAGACGCACTTGAAAAGCTTACGGCTCTTCACCGCATCAGAACCAGCATCTGGGAAAAATTCGACGCAGAGGATGTGCCTTCGGGCTGCAGAATTCTGGTTCCCGGAAAAGTTCGGCCTGGTGTGGAAATCAGTATCGGAAAAGCCTACCTCAAGGTTAACGACTATCTTGAAAATGTAAGATTTTGCCTGGAGAATGATGAAATAGTCTATCATTCTCCAGCGCTGGAAAAATAACTAAGCAATTCTGAGCAAGCAATATTATGGATATAGGAACTATAATCGGGATGATTGGTGCAATGGGCCTGATTCTGGGCGCCATTGTCATGGGTAGCGGGTTAGGCGGCTTTGTTGACGTTCCCTCTGTTGCCATTGTTGTCGGTGGTACCATTGCCGTTGCCTTTGTAATGTTTCCGATCAAAACAGTGCTGAGCTCTATCAAAGTGGCCATGAAATGTTTTTTTGCTAAAGCACCTGACCCGGTAGATACTATCCAGCAAATTATCAGCCTTGCAGAAAAAGCCAGAAAAGAAAGTCTGGTTGCGCTTGAAAAAGTCAGCGTGGACGACCCCTACCTCAAACGCGGCATCCAGCTGGTTGCAGACGGAACAGAAGAGTCTCTGGTCCGTTCCGTTATGGAAATTGACATAAGCATCATGAAGCAGCGTCACAGGCGTGGTCAGGAAGTATTCAAGGGATTAGGTACTTTTGCACCTGCATTTGGCATGATCGGCACACTGGTAGGTCTTGTACAGATGCTGCAGAACCTCAGCGACCCTGCTTCCATTGGTCCTGCTATGGCTGTTGCGCTGTTGACTACGTTTTATGGTGCTGTTCTTGCTAACGTTTTCTTTTTGCCCATGGCAAAACGTCTTGAAGAACGTTCCAACGAAGAAGCGCACAACATGGAACTTACCATGGAGGGCGTTCTTTCCATCCTTAACGGAGACCACCCCAGCATCGTAAGAGAAAAACTCGAATCGTTTCTGTCTCCCAACCTGCGCTCGGCTAGTAAGTAGGTACGCATGGCTGCAGACGATAAAAAAGCTCCGCCACCACCTAAAAGGCAGGATGACACCCCTTGTGAAGAGGGACTACCTCCTTGGATGGCGACCTTTGCGGACATGATGTCTCTGCTTCTTTGCTTCTTTGTATTGCTGCTTTCTTTTGCACAACAGGACGCAAACAAGTTTAAAACGCTGATGGGGTCCATCAAAGAAGCATTTGGCGTGCAGGTCAAACGAAAAGAAGCTCCTTTTGCTGCATTTTCACCGTCTGATTTTGAACGTAAAGACGTTGAGCTTGATCCGGAAAACAAAGAGCTTTTAGGCATGGTGCTGGAAATTAAAAACTTTGTGCTTCAAGACCCCGACTTGAAAAAAACTGCAAAGATTTCGACAGACGATGCTGGAGTTGTAATCAGGATTCCTACCTCTGAAATTTTTGCTCCCGGATCAGCAAAGCCTGTGGCTGATGCCGCCAGTAAGCTGGCTACAGTGGTACGCATTATGAAAGAACGTAATCTCGGCCTTGTTGTGCGTTGCCATACCAGCGACAGATCTCTCGACTCAAATTCGCTTTACCCTACCAATTGGGAACTTTCTTCTGCCAGAGCAGCTACAACCCTACGTATACTTATGCAGGCCGGAGATATTGCACCTTCACGCATGAAGGCAGTCGGCTACGCAGATTCGCAACCACTACTACCTAATAACACTGATGAAAACCGGTATGTAAACAGTCGTCTTGAATTTTACTTTCATACTCCCAGTGTGAAAAGTTGGTAATGTAATGTCACAAGCTGCAGGCTACACCGCACATCCCGTATTTGCTGAAGAATCACTTGTTGATGTCGAAATCCACCTCGCTACCCGCAAATGGAAATTGCTTGGACCTGCCGGTGTAAAACGGGAGACAGCCCTCATCCCTGCAGAATGTCTCAAGCCGCGTTCCGGCTATCTTCCTGTCTTTATCGGCAGCGGGACAGGTGCTGCGATACGTTTTTTCATGCAGCAATACGAAGGGCCATTTGCGGTGCTGGACAAAGAAGCCAGCATCACCGCACTGACAAATATCAAAAAAGACGTGCAGGAACGGGCCGGAGCCTTATGGGTTGACTCTCCCGACCTGCAAACTGCGCTTAAGGAACTGACGAACTGGCAACTGCGACATGGTTCGCGCGCCCTTAAGGCCATTATCAATCCTGCATGGCTTCGGCTGGACAGAGATTTTTATGCAACTGTACAGCAAACTGTTGCAGCCAGTGAGAAATTTGATTTCTGGAGCAAGGTCAACTACCCGCGCTTTCAGCAAAATTCTCCCAGAATTTTACTGATCACCAGCCAGTACTTTCTGATGGGTGAAGTCGTCTCAGCCTTTAAGCGGATGGGGATTGAATACGAATTACTCAGCCTTGGCGATGATGCTATCGGGCAAAATGAATTTGTCGAACACCTGCTGACCGCAGTCATCAAATTCAAGCCCGACTTTGCCCTGACCATAAACCACCTTGGTGTAGACCGCGAAGGCATCCTTATGGAGCTGCTGGAAAGACTGCAGCTTCCGCTTGCCTCGTGGTTTGTCGACAATCCCCATCTTATTCTGTACCTCTATAATAAGCTGGTTTCGCCTTGGACCGCCTTATTCACTTGGGATGCCGACAACCTTGATTCGTTAAAGCAGCTCGGCTTTAAGCATGTCTTTCATCTGCCCTTAGGGACAGACCCTAGCCGATTTGTGCCCTCCAAAAAGCTCGCACAACAACATCCGTTGCAGGCAGATGTTTCATTTGTCGGCAACTCAATGGTCTACAAAGTTGCCCAGCGTATGAAAGCCGGACGCTTTCCGGCCTCCATGCTTCGTGAATACAAACAGGTAGCAGCAGGCTTTTCCCGAAGTAACGAGCGCGATGTCCGTAGATATCTTAAGGCTGATCATCCTAATGTTCTTGCCGCTTACGAGAAGCTGCCAGAGCCGGAACAACGTCTTGCCTATGAAACGATGATCACATGGGAAGCTACAAGACAATATCGCAGTAATTGCGTGCGTCAGACGCTTATATTCAACCCGCTGATTGTGGGGGATAAAGGTTGGCAGATAACTTTTAAAAACGACCGGAACAAGTGGAGGTCCCACAAAGAACTCAGCTATTACTCTGACCTGCCGTGGTTTTACCCCTTGTCTGCCATCAATTTTAATTGCACCAGTAAACAGATGAAAGGCGCAGTTAACCAGAGGGTGTTTGACGTACCGGCTTGCGGAGCTTTTGTTCTGACGGACTGGCGTTACCAGATGGATGAATTATTTGAGCCCCAAAAAGAAGTAGCGTTTTACTCTGAGCCAAAAGAGGCAGCTGATATGATACGCTTTTATCTGGCAAACCCCTCCGCAAGAAACAGTATCGCGTCTGCAGCCCGCAAACGTATTCTTAATGAGCACACATACGAACACCGGCTTCAGCGTCTTATCCGCAACATGCAGCAAGCTTTCGGTTAGCCATGAGTTCTCGTCCGATCCTAGTCATTCAGATGCAACGCATGGGGGACCTTGTTCTGACCTTCCCCTTGCTAGGCTGGCTGCGTCTTCGCTTTCCTGATGCGCCCATCTGGGTGGTGGCTGAGCCGGTTTTTTTTAAAGGGCTGATGGCCTTATCCCCTGCTGTAACTTTTTTCCCCCCTGATGCTGCTCCTGCTCTTGTGCGGGAATCCTTTTCCGCAATTATCAACTTAAGCCACCGCCCAAATGCGGCGAGGCTTGCCGGAAGTGCAAAAGCAGACGCTAAGTACGGGCCGTATGATGATAACGGGGCCATCAGGATTGGCGGGCAATGGCAACTGTACCGTACCAGTCTGACACATAACAATCGTCACAATGCGTTCCATTGGGCAGACATGAATGCTCTGGACAGTTTGCCATTACAGACACTCCAAAAAACATTCTGGCCTACAATAAGCTATACAAAAGCATCTGAAGGACGAGTAGGCCTTTTTTTGGGGGCCAGCGAAATAGATAAGCGCCCTTCTGCTCAATTCTGGGCTTCACTTGCAGAAAATCTGCTTTCAAAAGGTTTAAAGCCGGTCCTGTTAGGAGGAAAAGCAGAGCTGGCTTTAGCATCCGAAGTTGCAGCCCTTATCAATGCTCCTGCGTTAAACATGGCAGGAAGATTCTCCCTGCCGGAACTGGTCGAGGTTCTTCATTCGCTTCGGCTATTGGTAACGCCCGATACTGGGCCGATGCATGTGGCAGCATGGGTCGGAACACCAACTCTTAACCTGTCCATGGGGCCAGTCTCAGCATGGGAAACCGCACCATTTCCTCCCGGTCACTTTGTCCTGCAAAGTACCATAAGCTGCGTCGGTTGCTGGCGTTGTAAACACAAGCGTCCTCTTTGCCATGACGCATTCACTCCCCATCGCATTGCATCACTGGTACGTATGATGCTTTCTACATCAGGAAGCTTCGTAAACAAGCTGCACCTGCCCGGGCTTGAGCTTTTGAAGACTTCCCGTGACGAGTATGGCCTTTACAGGCTCTCTTCTTTGGAAGGGCAACGGCCTGACTCATCTTTAATAAGGCAGCCGCTAAAAGACTTCTGGCAGGCGTTCTTCGGGTATTCTTTCGGCGTGCTCTCAGGCGAGCTTGTGGCAATACGCTGGAAGCAACTAACAGCAGGCTCACCGGCTATCGCACAAACATTTATTCCAGCCGTCACTTCGTTAAGCCGTGCTTTAACTAAAAGCCTAAAAGATCCTGTAAGCATAGCTTGTCAGGATTTCTGGCAGAAACACCCGCCTTTCATGCGCCCTCTTTCCGGGTATTTGCAACAGGCTTTGACTACTGAAGACTGCTCACGCCCTGCGTACTCAAAAGCGTTGCAAATGATTGAGAGCCTGCTTGGCTCAATTTCAGACAATCAATAGGAAACTTCTTCCTCTTCCTCAAACCACACGCCCCCTTAACGCTCTGTATTTACAGATCATCACTTTTTGGAACGCCTTTTGTAACTAAGACCGCTAAAGGAGTTCCGCATGCAAGTTTTTCCCGGTTTCATCACAGAAGCTGCTAATACGGTACAGCGCAAACTAAACCCGAAAAGTAACGGGTTTAATGACGTGTTCCGCTCGCTTAGCACTGTAGCCGAGGGAAACAACGTTGCCCCTGACTCTCTTTCCGCATCGCCATTCCTTCCGGAGGAAGCCAAAAATCGTAAAAACGCTCTTTTTACATCGCTGCCAGCCTCTCCGGACACCTTAAAAGAACTGCAAGAAGACTTAAAAGATATCGGCATCTCGGAAGAAACCCTTGAATCCCTGATGCAGCAGGCTGCCAGTGAAAACGGAATCAGCTGGAATCAGTTATTACAGAAACTTCAGCAAGACTTGACGAGCTTCGGCAAAGCTGAAGCTGCGGAATTTGACGGAGCAACACGCAACTCATTCCAGTCTTTCCTGCAAAAGCTTGGATTTTTAGACAGAGAAGTTACGCAGCTTACTGAAAAAGCGGAACAAGGCGACATTTATGGTACATGGCGCGCAATCGCCACGAAGCTGGATCAGCTTCCCAAAGAGGCCCTGCTTTCGATCGACAGCAACGAGTTGCAGTCGATCGGCAAAATTATGCGCCTTTCATCCGACGGAATGAGCCGCCTAATGTCAGTGATGAAAGATTCACAAGGGGTGATCTCTTCTCCTTCGGCAATGAAGCAGGCCCTGTCTGAAATCAACTCTGCAGTATCCAAAATTCAGGACGGCATCGACGAAAAAATCGATCAATTGCGGGATATTATTCAACCGGCAATGAATGCCGCCTTGGAAGCTGAAGTTAAATCTGTTCAAGCTGACAACAGGCAGACCCGGTCTACCAGCAATAAGCTGTTGCTTATGCGTGACAGCGTTCATACCCGTATTGCAGAAAAGCTTGAGGAAAATCCTGCAGCGACTGCAAACGCTTCTGACCCTGCACACGTAACAGATGAGATGCGCAACCGCATACCCGCTAATAATAAAGCTGATAGCTCCGCACAAAGGAATTCTCTTGAAGCCGCTGCAATCGAGCGTAAGTCCGGTAAAAATCCTGAAGAGAAATCCTTCACCGGCCATGATCAGGAGCACAAAGAGTCTAAAGACGCCGCAAAAGAACTTTTAGAACACGCTTCCCCCCATAAGAGTGAACAGCGCATTGCTGCAGAAAACTTAGTTAACCGTGCAGAATCGCGTATTGCTGCCCCTCTCCTTCCCGGCATGTATCAAACGCAGGATGAGTCGCCGGCAATGCCGCAGCAGGCTGCAGAGACAGCCCGCTCCGAACGAAGCATGCATCAGGTTGAAAAGGGAATGCTTGAAACCCTGAACAACGGGCAGCGCAGACTTACTTTGCGTCTTGACCCGCCTGAACTGGGCAGAATTGCAGTTACTCTTACCGTGGTTAACAAGGAAGTAACAGCCATTATACGCCCCGAGTCTCCCGAGGCGGTTAAGGCTGTTAACGACCAGCTTCATCAGCTGCGCCTCAACCTCGAACAGCAAGGGCTTAAAGTCGAGCGTTTAGAAGTACAGCAACAGCTGCAGAACAACTTTTCTTCACCTTCGTGGCAAGGGACAGACCAACATAACTCTGCGCGTGAACAGCAACAATGGTTCCAGCGTGAACAGCGCATGGCAGCCATCCGGCGAGAAGGCACAGAGTTGGCCCAAGAAATGCACAGTCCCGAGCATAAGGCAAGAATTACCACCTCATCAGTGGATATTATAGCATAGCGAAGGTGCGAAAATGGCTTCAACTAGCGCTCTCATCGGCCGGGCCGAACAACAGTTTTTCAGCAACAATCCTTATGCGGAAAGAAAAGGTGCTGACCTTGGCAAAGAGGATTTCCTCACACTGCTGGTCACCCAGCTTTCACATCAGGACCCGTTGAACCCGATGGATGATAAGGAATTTGTTGCCCAGCTCGCTCAGTTCTCCAGTCTGGAACAGCTGACGAACATCAGTGGCGGAATCGACACCCTGAACGAAGCTTCGGACCAGGGGCAGATGATCAGCGCTGTTGGATTCATCGGTAAAGAAGTCCGTGCCGCAGGCAACAGCCTTACCCTTAAAGAAAAGAAGGCGAGCTCTGTTTACTTCGCACTGAACGCTCCCATCGTTGAAGGGTATGTGAATATCTACGATTCCGGCATGAACCTTGTCCGCACAGAGGCCCTGGGGGCCAAGCAGGCCGGTGAATACGAATACGTATGGGATGGTAAAGACTACACCGGAAAAGAAATGGCCGATGGTCCTTACTACATCACCATGGCAGCAGAAGGTGTCGATGGTGCCCCCGTCATGGTCTACACAGAAGTCAGCGGTAAAGTTGCCGGCGTACAGCGTGATGGTAACGATCACTGGCTGCGGTTGGAAGATGGACGTTTTGTTAAATTTACCGAGGTTCGCGAAGTTGTTAACACCAGCACCGTTGAAGACGGTAATGCGAACGGCGGTGACGGTTCGGGCGACGGATCAGGAGATGGCTCGGGGGACGGGGCAGGCGAAGGGTCCGGTGACGGAACAGGAGATGGAACTGGCGATAACAGCGGTTCCGGAGACGGCTCCACCACTACGCCTTAAGCCAGACAATTCAATTTCGATATAGGAAAAATGTTCGCTCTTTGAGCAGAACTTATTCGCATAAGCGTTTATATCAGGAGGTCGACCATGAGTCTTACCGCTTCAATGTGGACAGGCATTTCGGGTTTGCTGGCCCACGGCGAAAGAATGAACGTTCTCGGCAACAACATTGCCAACGTTAACACAGTGGGCTTCAAAGGCTCCAGAATGGACTTTGAAGACTTTATCAGCCAGGACGTAAACACGGCATCCGGTTCCAAACAAATCGGTCGTGGTGTAGGCCTTGGAGCAATTTACGGTGACTTCAGCCAAGGTTCCTTTGAAACCACCACAGAAGCAACCGACCTTGCTATCGGCGGTAACGGCTTTTTTGCAGTATCGCCCAAAGGTGAAGAAACTAACTACTACACCCGTGCCGGTAACTTTCGTTTTGATAAAGACGGTTACCTCGTAGACCCGCACGGATACGTGCTGCAGGGCTGGCAGGTTGAAACTCCCAGACCTTCACTGGCAACCAGCACTGCTTCCAGCGTAAGCTCTTCATCCAAAATCAAAGGGGCCGGTGTTCCTAAGGATATCCAGCTTCCCGGATTTACAGCCGAACCTAAGCATACTTCTAATGTGACCATCATCAGTAACCTTGATGATGCCGCCGGCGGCGATAACACCACCAATGCTGCCAACCCGATGTTTGCTTTGTTCAACAGCTGGGATGGCACGGCAGAACCTCCGCTTAGCGAAAACAGCTTTGCTTACCAAACTACCATTAAAGTTTACGATGAAGGCGGCACAGCACATAACCTTACCGTATATTACGATCAGGTTTCTGCTGATACCATCTCCGGCGAAGCCAGCGGACGCAAGTACTGGGAATACATTGTCACCATGGACCCTGCGGAAGAACGCCGGTCAATCAATGGAATCGATTTCAACGGTACTCCCGCTGCCGGTCTGCTGATGTCTGGCACGCTGACCTTTGACAGTTCAGGCCAGCTTGTTGATCAGAGTGCATTTACTCCCGGTAGCAGTGCATCCGGCTCCATGAAGGATCTTAGCAACTGGAACCCAACAACGTTCTCTACCAACGGATACCCCATGTTTGTTGCCAACTTCTCGGGTATTTCCAATGCGAGCTACGTTACCCCCAACCCTAACCCTGCTGCAGAACCATATATTATGGAACTGAATCTGGGCCTGAAGAACACTGATCCTTCCACCTGGGCAAGTGCGGCCGTGTCCAACGCGTCTCTGGTGGGAACAACTGTTGCCAACTTGCCGACTCTGGGAGCTCAAGCCGAGCGTCAGTCTTCGGCGACCACAAGCTTTGCGGGTTCTTCGTCAACGCTCAGCCTCAGTCAGGACGGTTATACATTCGGATTCCTGCAGAATGTGACTGTTACCCGTGACGGCATTTTGCAAGGACGGTATTCAAACGGTGCGGTTCTGGACTTGTATCAGGTCACGCTCTATGATTTCCAGAGTAAGGACAACTTGCGAAGAGAAGGCGGAAACCTTTTCAGTGAAAGTAACGCATCCGGACAGGCTGCCCCCGGCCCAGCTAATGCGAACGGCCTCGGTTCGATCAATTCAAACTCGCTGGAACAGTCTAACGTAGACCTTGCAAAAGAGTTTGTAACCATGATTACGACTCAACGTGGTTTCCAGTCCAACAGCAAGGTAATCACAACCACTGATACGATGCTTGAAGTCGTTATCCAGATGAAGCGTTAACAGTACTGACCTCCTGTTGAGCAGGCTAAAAGCCCCGAAACTTTCGGTCTGCAAAAAAAATAAGGCCTCGGCAATGCCGAGGCCTTGTCTTTTTTAACAAGGAGAGATGTTCAGGTCTGAGCAACAACTCAATACGACTTATTGAGCAAGCCCCCCACGGCGTCACTACCTTCCATTGCCAGCCGAACGATCCCTTCTGCCGGAATACGCATAAGAACCCTTTCGGAATCCTTTGTCATGACCGTTACATTTATAGAGTGGTCGGAGCTTTCAACGGCAAAGGTAAAACCTGCCCCGTTGTCCCCGAGCCGCTCTTTCAGAGCATCAATGGCCTTTTCCAGCTGTTCTGCGTCTGGCTGTGCAGTTGCTGTTTCATCTTTTGAGCGCACCACAGCAGCAGGATCTGTTTTTTCACGCGATACCTGCGGATTTTCAGCAGAGCGCTCAGGTTGGCGCTTCAGGCCATCCTCGAACACTGTTACGCGTCTGGCGCTGACATCTTCTATTTTCATAGTCAGACCTCCGGGCCATGCCCGACAAAGTCGGAACGATTACTCCCCTTCACAACACCTATCGGCATAAAACAACGTCTCTTTAGGGCACAGTGCAAAAAATTCCACATTAACTACAAACGCGGCTCGCCAGCTTTGGTAACAGCAGGAAAAATTGACCCCTTTCACAAAAAGTCGACACCCTTGTAATAATCTTCAAATTCAACATGCTGTTTTTACAGCACAAAGAAAGTTTGGCACCTGCTTTGCTCAGTAAGCTTCAGCAATCCATAAGGAGGTTTCCAAATGTCTTTGGTCATTAATCACAACATGATGGCAATGAACGCCGCCCGTAACCTCTCTGAGAGTTACGGACGTCTGGCCACATCAACTCGCCGCCTTTCTTCAGGTCTCCGTGTCGGCACCGCAGCTGACGACGCAGCGGGCCTCGCAATCCGCGAATTGATGCGAGCAGATATTTCAACCATGCAGCAGGGCATTCGTAACGCAAACGACGCCATTTCCATGATTCAAACTGCTGACGGCGCGTTGCAGGTTATCGACGAAAAGCTTATCCGCATGAAAGAGCTGGCAGAACAGGCCGCAACCGGTACCTACAACTCTGACCAACGTCTGATGATTGAGTCCGAATATCAGGCAATGGCCTCAGAAATTACCCGTATCGCGCTGGCTACCGACTTCAACGGTATCCACCTGCTTAATGGTACTCTTTCCGGTACACACGACGGTTCAGGCCTGCAGCAGACTGGTGCACTGAAGATTCACTTCGGTACCGGTAACGACTCCAGCGAAGACTACTACTACATCGCCATTGCGGGATCTACTGCCTCTATGCTGGGTGTAGGCAACCAGTCAGACCCCACTGTCGGCGGATATACAATTTCCACGCAGTCCGCTGCACAGAGTGCCCTGAACGCCATCGATCAGGCCATCATTTCGAAGGACAAAATCCGAGCAGCGCTCGGTGCACTGCAGAACAGACTTGAGAATACCATCACTAACCTGAGTATCCAGTCTGAAAACCTGCAAGCGTCCGAATCCCGTATTTCAGACGTAGACGTTGCAACTGAAATGACGGAATTCACACGAAACCAGATTCTTACGCAGTCGGCAGTTGCTATGCTGACACAGGCGAACTCGCTGCCGCAGATGGCGATGCAGCTTATCGGCGGCTAATTCCGCTGACGCCTTCCCTTTCGGTTTCGGGTGACCAAAGACAACAAATGACCGGGGAGCTCCCCCTCCTCGGTCATTTGATAGTGCTATTGGTCTATCTGCTGCAGCTAGCTCTGTTCATCTTCCAGCAATTCAAGAGCTTGTGCGGCTGCTTGCTGTTCTGCCCTTTTTACACTTTGGCCTTCGGTCTCCACCGATCTGCCGTCTGGCAGTGTAAGCTGAATTGTAAATATTTTTTCGTGCTCAGGGCCGTTGCTGCCAAGCAATGTATAAACAGGGCGTTCTTTAAACAGCTTCTGTGTAAGCTCCTGCAGCAAGCTTTTCGAATCTTTACTGCGTGTCGCTTCGGCGTCTTGAGGCCAGCGGTTTCGTAATATATGCAAGATACTGTTACTTGCCGCGGAGTACCCTCCGTCCAGAAAGACAGCCCCCAATACAGCCTCAAAAGCGTCACTCAAAACAGAACTGCGTGTTCTGCCTCCCTGACTTTCTTCTCCGCGGCCTAACTGCAGGCACTTTTCAAGCTCCAGCTCTTTTGCCAGTTCCGCCAGAGACGGTTTACTGACAAGCCGAGCGCGCATACGCGTCAGCTGGCCTTCCCTTGCATCAGGAAACTTGCGGAAAAGCTGTTCCGAAACAGCCAGTTCCAACACTGCGTCACCTAAAAATTCCAGCCGTTCGTTATGTTCAATCTCCGCCCCATGTTCGTTTGCATACGAACTATGGGTAAGTGCAGTTTCAAGCAACTTGACTTCACGAAACTGATAGAGGATAGATTTTTGTAGAGTATCAATCATTCACCTTATCTCCATATGGATCGCCAATGCGCCTTTCACAACAAATAGCTGCACTTTTTTCACCGCAGGCAGTTGCTGTTATAGGGGCCTCGGCCACTAAAGGCAAAATAGGCAATGTCATACTGGCTAATTTGCTACAAGCGGGATACGCGGGAAAAATATACCCAGTCAACCCGCACGAAAAAAGCATTCTGGGCTTACGTTGCATAAACCGGATTACAAACCTGTCTGAAAAGCTCGATCTGGCTGTGGTCAGTATTCCGCCCGATGCTGTTTTAAACACTATTGATCAGCTAGGGAGTATAGGCACTAAAGCCTGTATAGTCATCACCGCAGGTTTTAAAGAAATCGGCGGTAAAGGGTGGCACCTTGAGGCAGACGTCAAAAAAATGGCTGAACGCCATAATATTGCCCTGCTAGGGCCTAACTGCCTTGGCCTGATCAACACCAGCCACTTTCTTAACACCACTTTTGCTACAGGTCAGCCCCGCAAAGGCAGCATCGGCTTTTTTTCTCAGTCAGGGGCACTTTGCGTAGCCATTCTTGACTGGGCCCAGAGTAAAAACATCGGCTTTTCCAACTTTATCAGCCTTGGGAACAAAGCCCTGCTGGATGAAGCCCATATGCTGGATTATCTTGCCGACGATCCGGACACATCGGTGGTTCTGGGGTACATTGAAGGTGTAGAGTGCGGCGCACGTTTTATTAAAAGCGCAAGAGACGCGACCAAGCGCAAGCCTGTTATAATGCTTAAATCCGGCACAACGGCTGCCGGCGCAAAAGCAGCATCATCTCACACCGGAGCGATAACAGGAGCGGATCAGGCATATGATGCCGCCTTCAACAAGACCGGCATTATTCGAGTACGGGAACTTGAAGAACTGTTTAGCCTTGCTCAGGCGTTCAGCATGCAGCCGCTGCCTGAAGGACCTGCTTTAGCTGTTGTGACTAACGCCGGAGGGCCGGGGATTCTTGCCGCAGATGCCTGCGAACAATCCCACCTGAGCATGGCATCGTTATCAGGTGATACAGTTGAAGGCCTTAAACAAATTTTACCCCCCTTTGCATCTTTTTATAATCCAGTTGATCTTATCGGCGACGCCAAGGCAGACAGATTTTGCGGTGCGATCGACCTTGTTTTGCGAGATCCGCACGTGGATACGCTACTGCTCCTTGCCGCCCCAACAGCCAGAACAGGTATAGAGGAAATTGCTCAGGCAATTGTTCAAACGGTGGCTACATATAAGAAGCCGGTGTTTTGTTCACTTATGGGCGGAAAAGGTATTGAACAAGGCAAGTTGATTCTGGAAGCCGGAGGAATTCCCTGCTACGAATTTCCCGAACAGGCAATTAAATGCATTGATGCCATGTACATGTACCGGTCACAAAATCTTGGGGGTACCCGTACAGACCTATGCACCATGCGCAACTTCACTGCAGCACGACAGGTAATTGACCACGCCATGAAAAGCGACTCTCAAGAAATTGTCGAATTTCAAGTGCATCAGATTCTAACGGCATACGGATTATCATTTCCCAAAACGTTTCTGTGCAGAACAAGTACCGAAGCCGTGCAAGCAGCAGAAAAGATAGGATATCCTGTTGTATTAAAAATCGCTTCTCCTGACATTTCGCACAAAAGTGACATCGGGGGCGTTGTAGTCAACCTCAAGACACCGACAGAAGTTGCCAAGGCGTTCTCGACCATTACAACGCAAGCCAGCAAACTGCGAAAAGACGCATATATCACAGGGTGCATTGTACAAAAAATGGCTCCGTCCGGTGCCAAAGAAGTGATTGTCGGTGTAAGGCGTGATCCGCAATTTGGTCCGATGCTTATGTTCGGACTGGGCGGCATCTATGTTGAAGTATTGCGGGACGTATCTTTTCGCCTTGCCCCCTTGTCGCGTGAAGACGCACGCGATATGATACGCGAAATCAAGTCGTTTCCTTTGTTACGCGGCATCAGAGGCGAAGCTGCAATTGATTTCGCTTCCCTTGAACGCATTATTTTAGCAATGTCGCAGCTTGCTCTTGATTTTCCAGAGATTTTAGAGGCAGAATTCAACCCTGTTCTGGTTTATGACTCTGGCGCATTGGTTGCGGACGCACGTGCGATTCTTTCGGTACCCGCGCCAACCTGCACCATGGAAAGTGAACCGGAACAAACCAGACGGATATAAGTAGCTATAACCCGCACAGGAGGTCACTATGGCTGCCGGAATATATGTTGGCTCCACTTCCGGTTACTCCGGAAAGAATATGGTTGTGATGGGGCTGGGAATGCGGCTTCAAAAGGATGGCTACAATGTAGGATACATGAAGCCAGTAGGAGCCATGCCTCAGGAAGTAAACGGCGTTATGGGCGATGAAGACGCTTTTTTTGTTCAAAGCGTTCTCGGGCTTGATGAACCCGCAGAAACCGTAACGCCCGTTGTAGTAACGCAGGATTTCCGCGTGCGGGCCTTCAGCGGCCAGTGCGACGACCTGATGCCTTCTATTGTATCTAACTACAATACGCTACAGCAGAACCGCGATGTAATGATCGTTGCCGGTTCCGGCAGTATGTATTCCGGCAGGTACTGCAACGTGGACGGCGTACGAGTGGTTAAAGAGCTGGGCCTGAAGGCTGTCATCATCGACAGACTGCACAAGGAATTGAATTATGACTACCTTGTTGTGCTCAAAGATACGCTGGGGGACACCCTTGCAGGCGTAATTCTTAATGATATTCCATCGAATTTTATTAATGAAGTTGACGGCCTTATTCGCCCCTTCCTCGAATCCAACGGCGTTAAAGTGCTGGGCGTAATTCCCAAAGACCCGCTGATGGGGGCCATTAAAGTCGGTGACCTGGCAGAACGTCTGGGCGGCAAGGTCATCTCTGCACAAAATAAGGCAGACAAGGTTGTAGAAAACTTCCTTATCGGCACTATGCAGGTAGAAAATTTCATGACCCACTTCCGCAAGAACAAAAATTCCGCGGTCATCGTGGGCGGCGACCGTTCTGACGTTCAACTGGTTGCGCTTGAAGGTAACTGCCCGTGTCTGGTGCTCACGGGCAACCTTTATCCCAACGACATTATTCTCACCCGTTCTGAGGTGTTGAATATTCCCATTGTTGTGGTGCGGGATGACACCTACACCGTTGCCAAAAAGATGGAAGTAATTCTTTCGAGGCATAAGTTGCGAGATGTCATTAAAATCCGGCAAGGTGCCCAGCTTGTCAGTTCATCACTGGACTTCGCATATTTGAAAGAAGTCATGGGAATTTAGCTGATGACAAAACAAAAGGGGCCGCAAGGCCCCTTTTGACGAAATAGGCACGGCAATCTACATGGTCTGTCGTACGGGTTCAAAAGTCACTTCACCACGCACCTGATAACCGTGATCTCCTTTTGCCAGCTTTGCTATTCTGTTTGAATAACTTTGCCCTGCACTGACGCACCCCCACGTCAGAACGGCTACCAGCACAACTTTACCGAATAATGTAAGCAACCTGGGCATGCTTCCTCCTTCAGGCAACGAACAAGCGGCACGGCAATTTTTTCCGTAAAAGCCTGCCTAAGGAAGCCGTAGCAACAACTGTGCAAATTATTACTCCATGTTATGCCTCTATTCACTCTTAGCTCTTTGGATATTTTAAGTGACTGATTCCTCCATATCCTTTTCTAAAAGTCTGCCTTGGGTAATTTTTGTTTCGCTTATTTTTTTCATCAACTACCTGCCCCGCAGTCTTATGTCTCCTCTGCTTGTTCCCCTTGAAGCAGAGCTGCATTTAAGCCATTCACAGGCCACCGGCCTGTTGCTGCTGCTTTCTGCAGGCTTTTCTGTCAGCATGGCCCTTTCCAGCTTCATCAGCAGGATACTGGCACACCGTACTATTGCGGGGCTTTCTGCTGTAATAGGCGGCATAGCTCTTCTGCTTTTTCTACATGTGGAGACTCTGCTGCAGGTACGTATCGCCATTTTATGCTTCGGCCTTGCCGCTGGCCTTTACTTTCCCTCCGGCATGGCAACCCTTGCCAGCCTTGTCAGCCGTAAAGACTGGGGCAAGGCCATTGCGATACATGAGCTGGCTCCCAATATAAGTTTTATCGTAGCACCGCTTGTCGCGTCTTACGCATTGTCGTTTACATCATGGCGCTGGGCGCTGGCTGCCGTAGGATGCTCGTCAATCCTTCTGGGGCTTTTATTTATTATTATAGGCAGAGGCGGCGCAAAACAGCACACGGCCGGAACATCCCCTTCGATAAGAGGCTTGCTGGCCAACCCCAGAATATGGCTTTTCGTGCTCATCATCGGCTTGAGCATAGGAGGAGAATATGCGCCTTTCAGCGTCTTGCCGTTATATCTGGTAAATGAAAAAGGAATGGACTTTGACACCACAAACGGCATTCTCAGTCTCTCACGACTGGCGTGCCCCGCAGTGGTTCTTATCGCCGGATTTGTGGCGGATAAACTGGGAACCCGTACAGCCGTAAAATTGTACTTTATTACTCATGGCATTGTGTTGATTGGAGTCGGGCTAACTTCCGGTAGCTTGCTTACAATAAACATTGTCTTGCAGGCTCTGTTAACCGCTTTCGTTTTTCCGGCGGCATTCAAACTTATGGCAGAAGCCTTTGAACCTGAGCAGCAGGCTGCGGCAATGAGTCTGATTATGCCGATGTCAGCTGTGGTAGGCACAGGCATCGCTCCGGCATTGCTTGGTCTTACTGGTGATATGGGCAGCTTCAGCTCCGGATTTGTAATAATGGCGCTGTTAAATTTCATCACACTGATCCCTTTAATGATGATCCGCAGTGATAGAAATATCCGCAAGGAAGCTTAACAAGGCCAGAAATCCACCTCAAAACTTGACAGTGAAAGCGCTAGCCCCTACCTATGCCGAAATCATGTTGCTTTAACAAATGAACAACGCAACTGAAAGGGAGCATTTTAATGGCTTACGATATCCGACTTGTAAAACTCATTACCGGCGAACTCGTTCTGGGTAAATTTGATGTTGAAAACGAGAAACTTCTGGAAGTGGCGACTCTTCAGACGGTTCCTACCCAGCAGGGTGTCCAGATGATGATGCTTCCTTATGGTTACCCCTTTGAGCAGGACTTTAAGGGTGAGCTGGCATATAAACACGTCCTTTATGAATATAAGTCCTTCCCTGAAGACTTGAAAACCAAGTACATGGAAGCAATCAGCAACCTGACTCTTTCCACCGGCGGGCTTGGCGGACTGAATCTTGCCGGAGGCGCTGCCGGCGGAGGCAAGGTTTCCAACGTATCCGACCTGCTGCGCAAGTAGCAGGAACGTCCCCGCACTAACAAACCTATCGGGGTGGCCGTATGGCCACCCTTTTTTCCGTTTACCCAGAGGAAACAATGCGCGAACTGCTCTCTCTTCTGCCTCGCCCCAGCCACTATGCCGGAATCGAGGAAGGAACCGTGACTAAAGTCCCCGCAAACGTCGAAATGCGAATCGGCGTTGCATTCCCCGATATGTACGAGGTGGGTATGTCCTACCTTGGACAGAAAATTCTTTACGGGGTCCTTAACGGGCGTCCGGAATTCTGGGCTGAACGAGTTTTTACACCTTGTCGGGATGCTGCCGAAATTCTGCGCGAGCATAAAGCACCGCTTTGTACGCTGGAGTCCGATACTCCACTGCACATGCTGGATTTTTTAGGATTCAGCATTACACATGAACTTTGCTACACCAATGTTCTGTATATGCTGGAACTTGGTAATATTCCGTTGCGTACGGTTGATCGCGGTGATGAGCTGGCAAAGTGGCCCATTATTGCTGCTGGTGGCGGGTGCACGTTGGCAGCGGAGCCCATGGCAGAATATTTCGACCTGATGATTCTGGGTGAAGGCGAAGAAGTGATGCTGGAAGTGCTTGATCTGCAGAATCAGGCACGAAAAGAAGGCTGGAGCCGCTCCCGCTTCTTGTATGAAGCAAGAGTCATCCCCGGCATTTATGTTCCCTCATTGTTCGAATTTGATGCTGATACCAATACAGTAAAGCCCAAGCACGAAGATTATCGCCATGTTACCCGCCGTGTAATTCCGGATATGGACACAGCGTTTTTTCCTGCAAAGCAGCCGGTTCCTTTCGGAGCAGTACACAACCGTCTTGCGCTGGAAATCGGGCGCGGATGCACCCGCGGATGCCGTTTCTGTCAGGCAGGCATCATCTACCGTCCTGCCCGTGAACGTTCCGTTGATCATCTGGAAAAGCTGCTGGACAACTGTCTCGCATCAACCGGTTTTGACGAGCTTTCATTTCTCTCTTTAAGTACCGGCGACTTTTCCGCGCTCAAAACCCTTTTTATGAACACTGTAGACCGATGCGCCAAGGAACAGGTTTCTTTGTCGCTCCCCTCTTTACGTGTCGGATCTATTGATGACGACATCATGGGCCGTATGGCTGAAATTCGCAGAACAGGAGCCACTCTGGCTCCGGAAGCAGGCAGTCAGCGTCTGCGCGATGTCATTAACAAAGGCATCACTGAAGAAGCCTTGATGCTGCATGTGCAAAAGCTTTTCCAGCATGGCTGGCAACAGGTTAAGCTCTATTTCATGATTGGTCTGCCGACAGAAACGTACGAAGACCTTGACGCCATTGTTGAGCTTTGCAGAAAAGTTCGCGGTGCAGCCGGACGAGTCCGCCGTCTGCAGGTAACTGCGGCAATTTCTCCCTTTGTGCCCAAGCCGCACACCCCCTTCCAGTGGGAACGACAACTTACACTGGGAGAAATCAAAGAGCGTATCGAATACCTGCGTGACGCCTTCAGACGTGAAAAATGCATGAAAATGCGCTGGCACGAACCGGTAATGAGCGCTCTTGAAGGTATTTTCTCGCGCGGCGACAGACGCCTTGGCGGCGTTGTAGAAAGCGCATATCGAAAAGGTGCCATATTTTCCAGCTGGGTTGATGGCTTCAATTACGAACCTTGGCTCGAATCCATGGCCGAACATGGTTTATCACCGGAAGAGTTCTCGCGCGCAAGAGAGACAGAAGAGGCTTTGCCTTGGGACCATCTGCATAGTGGCACGACAAAGGCGTTCCTGCTGAAAGAACGAGCCCGTGCCTATGACATGAAGATTACCGAAGACTGCCGCTATGGTGCATGCCGCTTGTGCGGAGTTTGTGATGTGGGGAACAAGCCTTCCGAACTGGACAGGCTGACGGATGAAACCCGCTACGGCAACCTGCTCAACCGAGACTCGCGCGATCAGGAAACCCACAAGCCAATGACCGACGAAGCAGGCAACATTGTTGCTCCGCCGAAAAACGAACCGCCCAAGCTGGCTGACGAACTCAAAGTCAAGGCCGGTCACTTCCGCATATGGTACACCAAGGAAGATATGGCTGTTTACCTGAGCCAGCTTGAGCTGCAAAGCATCTTTGAGCGGGTAATGCGAAAAGCCAATCTGCCTATGACGTTTTCTCAGGGCTTTCACCCTCTGCCACTCATTTCTTTTGGCAGAGCTTTGCCGGTAGGCGTTGCAAGCCGCGCTGAATGGTTCAGCGTATATCTGCGCACTCCCCATACTGCCGATGAAATCCGTACAGCCCTCATCGGGCGTCTTCCCCGCGGTATGGAAGTTCTTTATGTTGAAGAGTTGCACAACCAGAAAAAAGTAAAACAAGCGGTACACGAAGTGTTCCGACTGGACTACACTGGACCGGAAAAAGGCAAAGCAGCATTCTTTGCAGCATGGAATGATTTCAAAGAATGCACAAGTAAGGAGTGGTCACGAGAGACCAAAAAAGGCCCTCGCACTACAGATATTCGCCCCTTATTCAAAAGCATCGACAGGCTTGAAGATGCCAGCCTTGCTCTTGAAATGAACTGGGAGAATCATTACCTGTCTCCACTTTCACTTGTGAAAGTTATCGCACCCGATGTCAGCATTCTGGACTTTAAGCTGACCAAGCTCTCTCAATCATTCGAGTAGCATAACGCAATCAATACAACACAAAAGGGAGCCTGATGGCTCCCTTTTGTGTTGCTCATACTTTATAAAAACTACAGTTTGAACACGGACGAAAGTCCCCTGCGTTCCAATGCCAGATTGTCAAAACCCGTCATGGCAAGCATCTGTAAAATTGCAGATGAAGGTACACCATCTCCATCCAAGGTCACACCGCGCTCTCTGGCATTTTCTGCAGCAGCACAGATCAACTGTATAAAAGTAAGGTCCGCAGCTTCAACGCCCTGTGAATTGATTTTCAATGTTTTGAAACGTGAAACAAGCTCCTGCAAGGCTTCATGAAGCTGTACACTCCGCTCGATAGTAACATCTCCATTCAGAAAGACCACAGCCTGATCATCGTCAATTTTGACTTCAAATCCGGAAATCATCACTTCACCGCCTGAAGAAGGTGTTACGGTTGTTGCAGGTTCAGCAGCACCACCTTGTTCTTCGTCAGCAACAACGGCATCAGCTAATTCTTTTCCTCCGCTGTCATCTACCGGCATGTCAAGGTCAAGGCTGATACCTGAAGCTTCTTCAAAATCACCCAGCCCGTCATCCAGATAGGACAAGTCGGGTTCTACTTGAGAGTCGCGGAAAAAATCATCGTCGGTCTGAAGCGGACGATCATGAGCTTTACGCAAAGGGTGTTCATCCGGCAATTCGTTCATCAACAATTCCGCCTCTTCATCAAGATAGTCCCCTTCAAAGTCTAGCTCAAAGTCATCACTATCAGTATCGTCAGAAGGTTCCTCAGGACTATCGGATTCAACAGAGTATTGTGCGGCAGCAGGTTCCCGCATACCGCCGGTTGTTTCAGAGAAAACATCGTTGTCAGCTTCTGCTCTAAGCGTCCCTTCGGCCATATCAGCCAACACAGCATGAAACGGGTCATCCTCTTCACCGGAGGAAGGTGTGGAAACTGCTTCAGATAAATCCCATCCTTCCAGAATTTCTCCGGCATCATCAGGCCCCGCTTCTTTCAGTTTTTCCATTGCCTGATCATACTGCCTGACCAACTCGTCCACACTGTCTTTTTCCGGCTCTTTTACAGCTTGCAATAAAGAATATTCCTCACGTTCGGGAGAACTTGCTTTCCAAACGGCTTCTCCCTCTAATAACGTATCAAGATCAAGTGAATGAATACGGGCTTTATCAAGTTGAAATACAGCCGCGATCAAATCAATTTCGAGAAACGAAGAGTATAAAATGAATAATGAACCTGCGTAAATGCCACTATTTCCAATCGCAAGGATGTAACCGCTCTTCTGTAAAAAACCGAGCAGGGCCTGAGGCGTGACATCTTTCTGCTCAAGGTCCTTATCAAATAAAAATTCAATTACATACAGATTTGCCCCCGGCTTTGAAGCAAGGTGCAGATCAGGGCAGTGCCCTTTGAATACCTGCTGTCCTTCAGGAGATATCACCCGATATTCTGAAGGGCAAAAAGTACCGCCGGCTTGCGGAGATACGCCAAGATCTCCTTCAATAATCTGTGATAACGATTTTGCATCTGCTTTTTTTTCAGCATACAGCGTTACCGCTTCAGGAGCTTGCTCGACAGGAGTCAACAGTGCGGCAAGCAGGTCAAAGGCTTTTTCAACCCGGGATGACGTATTGGCTTGAGGAGTAATGACGCCTTCATTCCAGCTGTCCAGCAAGGATTCAAGAGTGCGTGCCAGCGTGAAGGCTTGATCAAGTTCAAGTACACCTGCTGCGCACTTCAACGCGTGTGCCGAGCGTAACAAACCGCCCAAAAGCTCAGAGTCAGCATCGTTACCTGAAACTTCAAGCTCAAGTAAAAGCACACCCATCGCGGCCAGATGATCCTGAGCATCATTAAAAAAGGCCTGCCGTATGTCTTCTCTGCGATTTGACAAAAAACGCTCTCCTGCAAACAAAAATTAGCCAGATACCGTTACCGGCACTTTACTCTTTTAATTATTGTTTAATTACCATAGCACCAAACGATATGCCAGTGATTGATATCTTGGCAAAGCAGCCGATTACCTTGTCGGATCTTGCCTTGTCTGCCAAACAGATTACTTGTAGTAGTTGACTCCGTTCACTTGAATCGGACCGTGCAGCAACCACTTCCGCTCAAGGAGCAAACCATGACATTACAACGCGTAAGCGCCTTACTATTCGGAGCACTGTTAATGACTTTACCTTTTCAAGCCGCTCATGCCGCCAGCGTAACCAGACTCGCTAACGGTCTGACGGTTCTTGTTCAACACGATGACCGCTTTCCTCTTGCCTCATTGCGCCTCTATGTGCATGCAGGTTCTGCCTATGAGACTGCAGAACAGGCAGGAATCAGCCATCTGCTGGAGCATATGGTCTTCAAAGGAACTGAAAAACGTCCCAAAGGCGGTGTTGCCGGAGACATAGAGCAGATAGGTGGCAACATCAATGCCGCGACCAGCTTTGACTACACTGTATATCTTACTGATGTGCCCGCAGATAGCTGGAAGCTCGGCATGGACGTTTTAAAAGACATGACCTTCGGAGCAATTATTGATCCTAAAGCGCTTGAGCCGGAGATTGATGTAGTCCTTTCAGAACTGCAACGCGGAGAAGACTCGCCCGGAAGCTTATTATTTAAACAACTCCAAGCCGAAACCTTAAGCGGTACACCATACGAACGCCCCATTATCGGATATCGTAATACAGTTTCTGCCATCACGGCAGAAGATATTCATAACTATATCAAGAAATACTACCAACCCCAATCCATGCTGCTGGTCGTCTGCGGCGATGTTCCGACCGAAGAAGTAATTGCAGAAGCAGAGAGCCTTTTCGGCAATCTGAAAAATACCCGTGCGGTAAACCCGCCCTTACCTGTCGTCCCTGTTCGGACTGATGCTGGTGCAACCATCAGCGTAAAAAGCGGTGAATGGAATAAAGTGTATGCGGGCTTTGCGCTGCCCCTGCCGAATTTTCACGATGCCCGCATGCCCGCCATCGAAGCACTGGCACAGATGCTGGGCGGAGACAAAACCTCCCTTCTGTATCGTACATTCAAGTATGACAAGATGCTGGTAGACGATATCTCGGTATCTGCATACGCTTTTGAAAGAACAGGTATGTTCTTCATTACGGCAGTACTTGATCCTGAGAATATTGATGATTTTACAACGCAGCTGGCTGATTTTTTCGCCAAGTTGAACGGTGACAGCTTTACTGATGAAGCCATAAACAGAGCGAAACTGAACCTTGAAGATGACCTTTTCCGCTCCAAGGAAACGCTTTCGGGCCTTGCTTCCAAGCTTGGCTATTTTCAATTTTTTGAAAACGGCGAACAAGGCGAGCGTAACTATCTGCAAAACCTGAGGCACGTTAACAGACCTGCGCTGGAAGAGGTAATCAGCACCTTTATTGTTCCTGAGCAGATGCGCGGCATGCTGCTCACGCCGGAAAACGCAACTGTCAATGCAGATCAAGTCACAACACGCTTTGCCGCCAACTGGCCCTCGGGTGCAACTGAAGCTTCATCTTTAACGACAAAAGAACATTCGGGAAATAAAGAAGTTATTGAATTAGGAAACGGAAGAACCGTCATTCTGATTCCGGATGACACACTGCCCTATACCGCAATTGACCTGAGTTTCCGCGGCGGCGATGCCCTGCTTCAACCAGAAGATCAAGGGCTTGCGGCTCTCACTGCGCGCACACTGACCAAAGGCACTCGGGATCTGGACAATCCGACACTTGAGTCTTTTAAAGCGGATCGGGCTTCCAGCCTGACAGCTTCCGCGGGACGAACGTCTTTTACTGTAAGCGCCCGCTTCCCTGAACGATTTAGCAATGACATCATCAAGCTGATGAAAGACATTGTTACAGCTCCGGCTTTGGCAGAAGAGGAAGCAGCCCGCGAAAAGAGAAACCAGATCGCCGGAATCAAGGCACGGGAAGACCAGCCGCTAGGCCTTGCGTTCCGCCGCCTCTTCCCGTTTCTTTTCAAGGACAGCGCTTACGGTTACCTGCATATGGGTGAACCTGGCAGGATTGCTGAATTCTCTCGGCAGCAGATCGCTTCATTCTGGAAAAATCAAAGTGCGCAGCCGTGGTCATTAGCTGTATGTGGTAATTTTGACCGTGAAGAAGTGCTGGCGCTGGCAGAACAACTACCTGTTCCTTCCGCCGGCCGCACCACACCTGCCGCTCCTGAATGGGGCGCGGATAAGCAGATTGATATTCCGCTTAAGGACAGAAATCAGGCCCATATGCTGATGGTTTTCAAAACTGTTCCCGTAACAGATGAAGACACTCCCGCACTTGAGTTGCTGCAAACGGTTCTTTCTGGACAGTCCGGCCTGCTGTTCAGCGACCTGCGCGATGAACAGGGACTCGGCTACACCGTGACTTCTTTCCCATGGCAGGCGGAGCAAGCTGGTTTACTGGCTTTTTACATCGGCACAGAGCCTGAAAAGCTGTATCTGGCAGATGCAGGCTTTCGCTCCGTAGTAACAAAACTGCATAATGAGCTGCTGCCTGAAGAAGCTTTAAACAGAGCCAAAAACCTGCTTACAGGAGAATATTACCGGGGACGCCAGACTCTGGGCAGCCGGAGTAACGAAGCAGCGAGACTGTCATCTGCAATGCTGCCACTTGATTTTGAAAAAGAGATGGTAGAAAAGGCTCAGCTTGTGGATGCAAAGACATTGCAGGCTATTGCCAGAAAGTACCTGACGCCTGACGAGGCATATATAGTCAGAGTACTTCCATAAATATATGCAAAGCCGCTTCCCCCGAGAGGCGGCTTTACTTTTTCTTTGTCAATTGACGCAAAAACAGCTACAAACCCGCCCGAAAGCATAATTGCTTTTTCATTTTTCTTTCCCGGAGAACTATCATGGCATTAAGCATCGGCATCGTGGGCCTGCCCAACGTCGGCAAGTCCACTCTTTTTAACGCCCTTACCAAAGCTCAGAACGCTGAATCGGCAAACTACCCCTTTTGTACTATCGAGCCGAACAAAGCGACCGTACCTGTGCCGGATGCCCGTGTGGACAAGCTGACATCCATGGTCAAACCGCAAAAAACCATTCAGGCTACTGTTGACTTTATTGACATTGCCGGTTTGGTACGCGGCGCAAGCAAAGGTGAAGGCCTTGGCAACCAGTTCCTCGCCAATATTCGCGAATCTGCCGCAATCCTTCAGGTTGTCCGCTGCTTTGACGATGAAAACATCACCCACGTTGATGGTTCTGTAGACCCGTTGCGTGACATTGATACCATTGAAACCGAACTGCTGCTTGCAGATGTTCAGTCTGCAGAGCGCAAACTTGACCGCACCCGCCGCCAGTCCAAGGGCAACAAGGAAATGCAGAACCTTGTAAGCGCCATGGAACGACTGGTTGCGCATCTTGATGCCGGCAATCCCGCATCTACCTTTGCAGAAAAAGACACAGACGCCATGCGTGAGCTGTACAAAGAACTTGGTCTTCTTACTGCTAAGAAGGTCATTTACTGCACAAACGTAGATGAAGAAGGACTGCTGGAAGATAACGAGCACGTACAGCGAGTGCGGGAATTTGCAGCGCAGCGCTCGTGCGATGTAGTAAAAATATGTGCAAAGGTTGAAGAAGAACTGCAAGGCCTTGACGATACTGAACAGCTGGAATTCCTTTCCTCTTTCGGCATTCAGGAAAGCGGTCTCGTTAAAGTAATTCATACCGGCTACTCTACGCTGGGTCTTATCAGCTACTTTACTGTCGGCGTAAAAGAAGTAAGAGCATGGACAATCCAGAAGGGCTGGAAAGCACCGGCGGCAGCAGGTGTTATTCACAGCGACTTTGAGCGTGGCTTTATTCGCGCCGAAGTCATCGGCTATGATGACTTTGTTAAAAACGGTTCTGAAGCCGCGTGTCGCACGGCCGGAGTCCTGCGTGTGGAAGGCAAAGAGTACGTCGTCAACGATGGTGACATCATTCACTTTCTCTTCAATGTGTAATAGTCTTACGCCTCGGGGATGCCTTAAGGCATCCCGGGGCTATTTGCAAAAAGAACGGACACCCAACGTTCTTTCTACCGCCCCGGTTAATCCTTACGGACAGTTACTGTACAAACGGGGCGCGTATGAGTTTTTTCCGCAAGCCAATCGGGCCAGCAGGCCTCTCTCGTAATCGCATATTTTCCTTTCTTGCCGCTTCTATCCTTGCGGTGTTTTTTTGCGCTCTGATCAGCGTCGTATACTATTCCCAACGACAATTGCTGGAAGCCGACTATTCCAGAATTTCTGACACTGCTCAAAAGCAAGCCGCTGCCGTCAGCTATCTTCTGGACGAAATCAAGCTTGATATTGCCCTGCTCTTCAGACAGCAGGCTCTTGTTGATCTGGTTACAGATTTCCAGACAAACACGCCCCCTTCTGCTGCATGGATACAGCAGAGTGATGCCATCAGGCAGTTGTTGCGGGAGTTCGCTTCCGGCAAAACTGTTAACGAAAAAAATATCTACCGCAGAATTACCGTATTTTCTGCTTCCGGAAAGATCATTCTGGACACAGGAGACAAAGACGTAGTTCCTGTTCTTCCTTCAGAAACTAGCCGCCTTATCAAGCAAAACATCTTTGGCCCCCATGTGGTTGCGTTAAGCCCGGACGTTGAGCGCATCAAACTGGCACTACCCATATTGAACAAGGGGACACGGGTTGGCTACGCTGTAATTACCTGCAGTACCAGAGCTATTCAGGCTTTTTTAAAATCCCTCTGGGATCTGGACACCAGCCAGCTCATACTCATGCAAGGCTCCAATGGCATTCTGCTCAGCAACAATGCGGGGATTGCTCCTGACTGGCCTCGACTCAACCGACATATGCAACCGGCGTTACTCTACGCATTAGATAAATACGGCCAGCTGAACCTGTTACAGCGCGGCATGGCGTCGAATAATGAAATCGGCATTCGTTACCCTGTTGCAAACTCCCCTTTCGACCTGCTGGTTATCTTTAACGACGATGCAATGGGAACATATATCTCGCCGGATATGACTCTCATTGTAATTTCCGTTTTATCCGGAATACTTGCTGTATTCGGCTACAATGTCTTTCGTGTTAATATGAGAGCACGGATTCTGAAAGCACACGCAGAAGCCGCATCTGCCAGTGAAAAAAGAATTCTTGAACAAAATGCACACCTGAATGAAGAAATCCGGGAAAGAACCAATGCAGAGGCGGCGTTACGGGAGGCAAAAGAACAAGCTGAGGCTGCCAGTAAGGCAAAAGGAGAATTTCTGGCAAACATCAGTCATGAGTTTCGAACTCCTATGAATGCCATCATCGGAATGTCGGAAGTTGTCTTGCGAACTGAACTTACGCCACCGCAAAAAAAACACCTGACCGTGCTTAACAAGGCCGCACATTCTCTACTCCAGCTTCTGAATTCCATTCTGGATTTTTCAAGGTATGAGTCAGAAAAAGCAACGCTATGCCTTGCCCCTTTTCAACTGAGAGCCCCGTTCACACATGCCTATGAAATGTTTTCAGAAGGGGCAAAAAAAAAGGGGATAGAATTATCTTTGCACTTTTCAGACAACCTGCCTGAAAATGTACTGGCGGACGAAGGAAAAATTCAACAGATCATAGTTAACCTTGTGGGCAATGCCTTAAAGTACACTCACGCAGGAAAAGTGGCTATTGAATGCAAAGCGGAGGACTCTCCGCAGGCAGATATAGTGAACGTCATATTCAGCGTTACAGATACAGGCATCGGCATTGCGCCCGAAATGCATCAGCTTATTTTTGAAAGTTTCACACAAGCCGAAGGTACCTACACAAAAGCATATGGAGGAACAGGTCTCGGATTATCCATATGCAAATTACTTGTAAACTTGATGGAAGGTGAAATAGCGCTGCAGAGCAGTCCGGGCGCAGGTAGTGTGTTCAGTGTGAGCCTGCCTTTGCACAAGCTGACAAGCAAACATGCCGCACCTGATGATGTACACTCTGCCATTGCGTATACATCATCCAGACCACTTTCTATTCTTGTGGCTGAAGATAACACCTTTAATCAGGAAGTGATTAAAGAAATACTGGAAATGGGCGGGCATAGTGTCACTCTGGCAGGTAACGGCAAAGAGGCACTTGAGATACTTGAAAAACAGGATTTTGACCTGCTTCTGCTTGATGTACAGATGCCTGTCATGGATGGAGTTCAGACCGCAAGAATTATCAAAACAGGCGCCGTCAGCAGGCATAGTCTGCATATGCCTATTGTTGCCCTGACAGCATACAGCATGAAAGGTGATCAGGAACGTTTTCTTGATGCCGGAATGTCCTACTATCTTGCTAAGCCGGTAATTCCCGACACGCTTTACACGCTGTTAGAAAAAATCATCAAAGACGATTTAGCTTCACCTGAAACAGCAGAGCCCGACGAACGGAGCTTTGACTTCGGAACAATTCCTCCACCCGATCTGGAAATGGCTTTGACAATGCTGAGCGGAAAAAAGAAAGTTCTCAATGTCATGCTCGGCACTTTTGTCCGGACCATGCCTGAACGTATTGACGCCCTTTCTCAAGGTATTGAAGCCAAAGACGTCAAGCTACTTGGAGAGCTTGGACATGCGCTCAAGTCTCCACTGCATAGTATAGGCTCGCTGGAAGGGCGTTACATCGCTGAAGAGTTGGAAAAAGCATACAGAACTGACAATCCTGAGCGCGCTCTGATGCTTGCCCCTTTGTTGGTTGAAGCTGTCGGAGCGCTAATAGAATTCCTTCGTCAACAACATGACACGTAATAGCATGTAAAAGTATCCGGCAAAAACTCTAACCGGCTACCCCTTGAGGGTACACACTCTTTTGCGTTAGGCACAGGGTATGCAATGTTTGTAGCAGCCTGATACTCAGGTATGCTGCATCGGTCAGAGAATCAACAGCTCAGAAATATCGTATAACTTGCGGATTCAGAGCGATTCAGCATACGGAGCCATTGGGCTTTTCTATTTAGAACTTGCGGGCATTTCAGGGAGCAGCCATGCCTTTACGCGATCCGGTTAACGGACTCACTCATTGCATAGGAGCCGTGCTGGCACTTATCGGCACCATTATTCTTATTGTCCGCGTGGCGTCGCCCGAGATGCCTTGGCACATCGTTTCTTTTTCCGTTTTCGGCATCGCAATGGTGTTGTTGTATACCGCAAGCACTCTCTATCACTGGCTTCCCGTCAAAGAGCGTGGTATCCGGCTGCTGCGCAGGATTGATCATTCGATGATCTTTATCTACATCGCGGCAACCTACACCCCTATCTGCCTTGTCGCGTTACGAGGAGCCTGGGGGTGGTCGTTGTTTGCCTGTGCATGGGTTATGGCATTCGGGGGAGTTTTTATTAAAATTTTCTGGCTCGAAGCTCCAAGGTGGCTCTCAACCTGCTTTTACCTCGGCATGGGCTGGATGGCTCTTGCAGCAATTTACCCTTTGGTGACCACGCTGGAATGGGGAGCACTCGCCTACCTGTTTGCCGGAGGCCTTTTATATAGCGCCGGAGCCTTGATTTATGCTGCCAAATGGCCAAATTTCTACCGGCACTTCGGCTTTCATGAAGTTTTCCATTTATTTGTAATGGGGGGCAGTTTTTGCCACTTCATGCTCATGTACAACTATATCTCGGTCATCAACTGACGCATCATACGACTGCCCTGTTTATCTTATTATATTTTTCCTGTTCAACTTGAATTATCTCCAACGACAGCTATATAGTCTTGCCAGTTTTCACAGTAACTCCATTTAGTTTCTGTCTCCAACAAAGGAATAACCATGTCTGTTGCTTCCAAAGCGGGAACACTTCCGGCCCCCGATACGCTTGTAAATATTCCCCGCCTCGTCAGCTCCTTTTACACATACAATCCTGACCCGGAGATTTTAGAACAGCGCATAAGCTTCGGAACCTCAGGGCACAGGGGAACATCTACATCATCCAGCTTTAACGAAGCACACATTTTTGCCGTCACACAGGCTGTATGCGAATATAGAAAACAAAACGGCTTCACTGGCCCCTTGTATATGGGAATGGATACCCATGCTCTGTCAGAACCGGCTCATGCAGCCGCGCTGGAAGTACTCGCAGCCAATGGCGTTACTGTCTACATTCAGCAGGAACATGGCTATACTCCCACCCCTGTTATTTCACATGCGATACTGACATATAATGTCGGACGTGCCTCCGGCTTTGCAGACGGCATCGTCATCACCCCATCACATAACCCTCCTCAGGATGGCGGTTTTAAGTACAATCCCCCGCATGGAGGTCCGGCCGACACGGAAACGACCAGTGTAATCGAAGCGCGGGCAAATGAGTTGCTGGCATCCGGTAATCATGGAGTCAGCCGTATACCTTTAGGCAAAGCCTTGAAGGCAGACACCACGATCACCTGTGATTATGCCTCAAAGTACATCAACGATCTTGCCTCAGTCATCGACATGCAGGCTATTGCGTCGTCCGGACTCAGGCTCGGGGTCGACCCCCTTGGCGGTGCAGCTGTAGCGTATTGGAGCCGCATTGCCGACCAGTATGGAATCAATATTGACGTGGTGAATCAAAATGTTGACCCGACCTTCCGTTTTATGCCGCTTGATAAGGACGGAATTATTCGCATGGACTGTTCTTCACCGTGGGCCATGCGCGGGCTTCTTGACTTGCGGGGTAATTACGACCTTGCTTTCGGCAACGATCCTGATGTGGACAGGCACGGCATTGTCACCCCCGAAGGGTTGATGAACCCGAACCACTATCTTGCCTCCGCCATCGAGTACCTTTTCACGCATCGCCTACAGTGGAGTGAAAAGGCAGCGATAGGTAAAACTCTGGTCAGCAGCGACATGATCGACCGGGTGGCAGCAGCGCAGAGCAGAAAAGTCATTGAGGTTCCCGTAGGATTTAAATGGTTTGTTCCCCTGCTGCTTGACGGAACGGCCGGATTTGCAGGTGAAGAAAGTGCCGGTGCTTCTCTGTTGCGAAAAGACGGTACCGTCTGGACCACGGACAAAGACGGAATAGCGTTGAACCTGCTTGCAGCAGAAATTACCGCGGTTACCGGCGAAACTCCGGCCCGAAGGTACCAGAAGCTGACCGAACAATTCGGCGCACCTGTATACCAGCGCCTGCAGGCTCCAGCTAATGCCGCGCAAAAAACAGCTCTTAAGAGCCTGTCGCCGGACATGATTACCACAAGCCAAATGGCTGGTGAGCCCATTGAAAAAGTCATTACCCACGCATCGGGCAATGGCGCAGCAATAGGCGGATTAAAAGTAACAACGGCTAATGGCTGGTTTGCCGCGCGCCCCTCTGGAACAGAAGATATCTATAAAATTTATGTAGAAAGCTTCAAAGGGGCAGAACATCTTGAACAAATTGCTGCCGAAGCGCAGGTAATAGTTGATACCGCGTTAGCCGGAGTATAATAAAAATCTATTACAATAGCACATTGACGCACCACGGTACAAGAGGATAACCTTAAGAGGTCGTATAAAGACAAAAGTCAACAACTGTGCAGGACAAGGAAGCCAATTTGCTAAACACTTGCCACCTGCAAGACACGCTTCGTCCGCCTACCGGGAGGAACTGATGAAGTTTCTTATCGTCGATGACGATTTTGATAGCAGACGCTTGGTTCAGAAAATCCTTCACCCGTTCGGGTATGTAGATATTGCCACTGACGGCGAAGAAGGCGTTGAGGCTTTCCGTACCGCATTAAAAGACGGAGAGCCGTACAACCTGATCACTTTGGACATCCTGATGCCTAATATTGACGGACAACAAGCGCTGCGCGAAATTCGTGAAATTGAGAAAGAAATGGGAGTTGCTCCGGAAAACGCCGTTAAGGTTATTATGATTTCCGGTCTTGATGACTCCAAGGAACTGCATGACGCATTCTTTTTAGGGGAAGCCACCAGCTACATTGTCAAACCGATTCGGCGTCAACTGCTGCTGGATGAAATTGCCACGCTGGGGATCTCGCTGGATCAGGCTGTCGCTTAACGCCTCCCCTTTTTCTGCATGTCTTTTTGCAAAACATATTTTCCGACCATGCCGCTTTGCGGTATGGTCGGTTTTGTTTTTATTTGCCTTGCCCCACAAGCCTTGTAGATGTAAAAGGCGAGCCAACCACACCAACATTTCCAGGAGAGTACTCATGAATATTCCCGCAGAACTGAAGTATTCCAAAAGCCACGAATGGGTTCGCATTGAAGGCGAAGAAGCAGTAATCGGCATCAGCCATTTTGCTCAGGAGCAGCTGGGCGACCTGACCTTTGTCGAACTGCCTGCCGCAGGCGACAGCATTAATGCCGGCGAAGAAGTGGGCTCCGTAGAGTCTGTTAAAGCGGCAAGCGAACTGTACGCACCTGTTTCCGGTGAAGTTATTGCTGTTAACGAGGCCCTTGAAGATGCCCCCGAAGCAGTTAACGAATCCCCCTACGCTGATGGATGGATGCTCAAAGTAAAGCTGACCTCCGCACCCGAAGGCCTGCTTTCGGCAGATGAATACACCTCTCTGATTGAAAGCGAAGACCACTAGGCCGCAAGGAGGCGCTTGATGCCGTATACTCCCCACACGCCTGATGAAATCCGGCAGATGCTGGATGTTATCGGGGTAAAGAGCATTGATGACCTTTTTGCCGAAATTCCTGCTGACATGCAGCCCCGCAGTTTCGATATTCCCGAAGGGCTCAGCGAAATGGAAGTCTGCGCCAGACTGGAACGCATGGCGGCAAAAAACAGAACAAATCTGGTCAGCTTTCTGGGCGCGGGATTTTATGACCACCATATCCCGAAAGCCATAGACAATCTTGTCTCGCGCGGTGAGTTTTACACTGCGTACACGCCCTACCAGCCCGAAGCTTCCCAAGGTACTCTGCAAGCCATTTTCGAATATCAGACCGCAGTTTGCCGTCTACTTGAAATGGACGTCGCCAATGCCTCGGTTTATGATGGCGGCTCAGCCATTTTCGAAGCTATGATGATGGCAGCCAGAGCAACCAAACGTAAAAAGCTGGTGATTGATGAGGCAGTAAGCCCCATCTACCGCACTATGCTGTCGTCTTATACGTCCAACCTGAACATGGAACTTGTCACAGTACCCCACTGCGAAGGCAAATCTGATAAAGATGCGCTGATTGCAGCTGTGGATGACAAGTGCGCAGCAGTAGTAGTCCAGAATCCGAACTTTTTCGGCGCAGTAGACGATTACACTGAGATTTTCACACATGCACATTCCGTAAAAGCACTCGGGGTTATTTCGGTTTACCCCGTCATGCAGTCTGTGCTTAAGACCCCCGGCGAAATGGGGGCGGACATTGCCGTTGCAGACGGACAATCTCTGGGACTCCCTTTGAGTTTCGGCGGTCCCTATCTGGGCATAATGACCTGCACCACCAAGCTGGCCCGACAGATTCCCGGCCGTATTGTCGGCAGAACCAAGGATCTTGACGGCAAAACAGGTTATGTTCTTACTCTGCAAGCCCGTGAACAGCACATCCGCAGAGCCAAAGCTACATCAAACATATGTTCAAATCAGGCGTTGTGTGCTTTGCGCTCTATTATGCACATGTGCCTGAGCGGACCTGAAGGAATGATTCGCACTGCGGAACTCAGCATGGAGCGCGCTCATTACGCCGCAGACAGGCTGACTGCCATCCCCGGTGTAACGCTGCTTCATGATGCGCCGTTCGGTAACGAATTTGCAGTCAAGCTACCTGTGTGCGCCTACTCTGTAGTCGACAAACTGCTTGAACATGGCTTTGTGGCTGGCTTCCCCCTTGGTGGTTACTACAAAAACATGGACAATGTCCTGCTTGTAGCCTGCACAGAAAAGCACTCCTTTGAACAAATCGGCATCATAGCCGAACTGGTGGGAGGTATGCTGTAATGGAAACTGTATTTTCACAATCCGTTCCCGGTCGCACAGGCACGATTCCACCGGAAGCAGAAGAACGTGCGACAGACTTCATCCCCCAGAATCTGCTTCGCGCCAAACGGCCCGCACTGCCGGAACTGAGCGAGTTGGATGTTGTCCGTCACTTCACCAGGTTAAGTCGTCTTAACTTTGGTGTAGACAGCAACTTTTATCCTCTCGGGTCGTGCACAATGAAGTACAACCCGAAGTTTACCGAGCATGTAGCCGCACTGCCCGGCTTTACCAATCTGCATCCCCTGATGGCACAAATCAAAAGTGCCGGTCTGTACACGCAGGGTGCGCTGGAAGTCATGTACGAAACAGAGCGTCTGCTTTGTGAAATTAACGGCATGAATGCCTTTACTCTGCATCCTATGGCGGGTGCCCACGGCGAGCTCACCGGAGTGATGCTGATTGCGGCCTACCATAAGGATAAAGGTAACAAAAAAACCAAGATCATCTGCCCTGACTCCGCGCACGGAACAAACCCCGCTTCTGCGGCTCTTGGCGGATATGAGGTAGTCAACATCGACTCTAAAGACGGAATCGTCGATCCGGAAGCTCTTGAAGCCGTTCTGGATGATGATGTCGCAGCGCTGATGATGACATGCCCCAACACCCTTGGCCTTTTTGAAAAGCATCTGCCCCGCATCGTGGAAAAACTGCGTTCGGTTGACGCGCTGCTGTACTACGACGGAGCAAACCTCAATGCGATCATGGGTAAGATGCGCGTTGGCGATGTCGGTTTCGACGTTGTCCACCTGAACCTGCACAAAACCTTTGGTACGCCTCATGGCGGGGGCGGTCCCGGTAGCGGCCCTGTTGGTGTCAGCGAACGACTGGAACCGTACCTGCCTGTATCCCGTGTGGACAGGCTGCGCGACGGCAGGTTCTTCCTGAATTATGACTACCCGAAATCCATCGGTTACATGGCGCCGTTCTACGGCAACTTTGGTGTATATATCAAAGCGCTTGCCTACATTATGCGACTTGGTCGTGAAGGAATACCCAAGGCTGCAGAACTTGCGGTGCTTAACGCCAACTACATGCGTAAGCTGATGGAAAACCACATCACTATCCCTTACAACCGCACCTGCATGCACGAATTTGTCGCATCAGCCTGCGATCAGGCCGAATGCGGCTTCCGTGCGCTTGATATTGCCAAGGCGCTGCTGGACAAGGGATATCATGCACCGACAATCTACTTCCCGCTGATTGTCAAAGAGTGCCTGATGTTTGAGCCGACCGAAACTGAAAGTAAAGAAACACTTGATGTATTCATTAAAGACTTGCTCGAAATACTTGAGTCTGGCCGGATCAACCCTGAAGCCCTGCAGCAGGCTCCGGTTAACACGCCAATGCGCAGACTGGATGAAACCCTTGCCGCGCGTAGCATGGTGCTGACCGATGACGCATGAACAGTATGATCTTGTCGTATTAGGGGCAGGCCCCGGCGGAAGCCGGGCTGCCCTTCTTGCAGCACAGGCAGGCATGACAACAGCACTGGTCGAGCAGGATGACCTTGGCGGTACGTGCCTCAACTGGGGATGTATTCCTACCAAGATGCTGCTTGGTGCCACTGCCAGTAAGCCTCTGCTGGATATCCAGAGAAAACAGAAATCAGCTACAGGCGAAATCAACTTTTCTCTGAATGCGTTACAACAGAAAAAAGACCGCTTTATCAAAGGGTCAAGGCAAGCACTCGGTAAGCAGTTGAAGCAAGCCGGAATCACTGTTCTGACCGGCACCGGCTCACTTGCCGGTCCGCATGAACTTGAAGTTGCAACTGCAGAAGGTAGTCAGTCAGTCACGTTCAAAAAGCTGATTATCGCCACCGGCTCCACTCCGGCTTCATTTCCGGGCTTGCAGGCTGACGGAGATTGCGTGTTGGACTCCAGCCATATTCTCAGCCTGACAGAAGCCCCTGAAAGCCTGATCATCGTCGGCGGGGGCGCAATCGGACTTGAAATAGGCGATTTATTTTCCCGTTTCGGAACGCAGATTACCATTGTTGAAGCCCTGCCGCATCTTGCTCCCAGCGAAGATGCAGATATCGGCGAAGCATTACAAAAGGCTCTGAAGCGTGAAGGCTGGACGATACATACCGGAAAACGGGTTTCCAGCCTTGTAACAGAATCCGGCAACGCCAAGCTTACTTTTGAAGATGGTACAGAAATAACGGCTGCCAAAGCTCTGATGGCTGCTGGCAGAGTTCCTGCTTCTACTACATTGCAGCTGGACAAAGCAGGAGTTCAGATCACATCCAGAGGCTGGATCGTTACCGACAACCAGTTACGGGCAGCCGGGAATATATTCGCCATCGGTGATGTAAATGGCAGAACCTTGCTTGCACATGCCGCGGGACATCAGGCCCGCTATGTTGTTTCAGTAATTTCAGGCAAATATGAAGAAGACTATTTGCCCCCTGCCATGCCCTCGTGTGTTTATGGACACATGGAAGTAATGCGCGCAGGAGCCACAGCAAAAGAGTTGCTGGAATCCGGACTTGATGTTTTCGTTTCGCGCGCTGCGCTTATTGCAAACCCCATTGCCCAGTCCTATGGAACAACGCAAGGTTTTGTAAAGGCAGTCTGGATAAAGAAAGAAGAGTCTTTTGAGCTACGCGGTATGGCAGCTACTGGTCATGGAGTGTCACACCTGATAGGAGCAGCAACCATTATGGTTGAGCAACGGTGGCAGCAAAAAAATATACACGATATCATTTATGCACATCCGACTCTGGATGAAGCATTAGAAGCCGCTTTATCCGCACCCTTAGAAGCACTATAATTGAAGGGGCAATTTGCAAAGAATGCCCCTTTTTTATGGAATAGTGTTGTCACAGCCACTTATTCACGCTATATAGACTTCTACAAATCAGTATCGGCCTAGTTTGCCATCTCTCTTTGCTTTTTACGGAGGTAATAGTATGAAAGCAACACTGAACCCCTTCTTCTCACTCCTGCTGGCCATGCTGATCATGGCCCCGGCAATTTCAAATGCCGCAGAAGTGGAGTACACCCCAAAAATTGCCAGCTTCGACGTCTTTGTTGACGATTCCGGCTCCATGATGATGACTCATGAAAAGTTGGACATGCCGAAGATGGAAGTTGCCAAAAAGGCGCTGAGCAAAATCAACGCAGCTATTCCTGCGCTGAACTACGATGCAAGCATGCATCTTTTTGCCCCTTACAAAGAAGTAGTGTCTTATGGCCCCTATTCCAAGTCTGCTCTTGAGCAAGGCATCATGAGCCTTGACTCCGAGCAGGATATTTATGCCCGCCGCACTCCCATGGGTGATGGCCTGCATATGCTCCGCCCTGTGGCTGACAAAATGTCCCGCAAGGCTGCTGTCATTCTGGTAAGTGACGGCGAATCCAACTTCGGTTCTGATCCAGTTGCTCAGGCTCAGGCTCTGTATGACAGCGCCCCCGGCCTTTGTCTGCACGTTGTTTCCGTAGCTGAAACTGAGGCGGGCAAAGCAGTTCTCGACCAGATTGCCGCTCTGAACGGCTGCTCCGTAAAGGCTGATGCAGAAACTCTGCTGGCCGACGAGCAGGCCCTGAACGGTTTTGTACGCGACGTATTCTACGAAGTGCGCGAAGTGGAAGCCCCCGCTCCTGTTGTTGCACCCATCGTAGACGAAGAAGTTATCGTTCTGCGTAGTGTCCAATTTGCTTTCGACTCTGATAAGATCACCAACGAAGCAAGCGACGTTCTGACCGAAGCTGCTGCTCTTATCGAAGAAAATGCAGGCAAGCAGGTAACCCTTGGCGGTCATACTGACAGCACCGGTCCTGAAACCTACAACATGGGTCTGTCTCAGCGTCGTGCTGAATCCGTAAAAGCATTCCTCGTAAAAGAGGGTGTTGACGGAAATCGCATTGACGCTGTAGGATTCGGCGAAAGCAATCCTAAGTTTGACAACAACACCGTGGAAGGAAGAAAGCTGAACAGAAGGGTTGAAATCACCTTCAAGTAAGGCTTTGAAAATGTGAATAGAAACGGCCCGGCGGTGTTCGCTGGGCCGTTTTACATTAACATGTTGCCGGAGACGACAGCTAAATGAAATTCGTACTGGGCTTGGCCTTATGCCTCACCATGCTGGCCGGAAATGCTTTTGCAGGGCAGGATTCTTCAACCACTCATGTTCCACTCAGCCCTAATCCTGCAGTTGCTGCTAAGCTGATTGCCTTTGCCGACAGCAAACTGAAATCGATCAGCGCTAATATCAAACCCTCTGTTCACTCCAAAGAAATTGTACAAGAAAATGGAGAGTATATAGCCAGATATCTTTCCATCAATACAGAAAACCTGACCACCAGAGTGAAGCAGTCCGCGGCTTCCGGCAGGTATATCGGCATCATCAAGTATCATGAGATGGTTTACGAAGCCCGGGGCAAAACCCCCTCAGAAGCCATGAGTGGCCAATTTGATATTGTTAAAGCAAGAAGAGTTACAGAAATAGTCAGATATACAAAAGGCTCCTGGATGTAACAGAAAAGCTGGCCCGGAATACCGGACCAGCTTTTTTTCTTGCAAATTAGTAACTGGCTATTCGTCGTATTCAAAACAACCTTCAGGGCAGAAAGCCATTAACTCATGCGCAACATCATCAGGGGCAACATCGGAAAGCAGCATGGGACGCTCGTCTCCTTCCATCCATGCAACATAGTCAGGAGCAATTTCAACACACGCCCTGCACCCATTGCACCCTGCAGAAATCAAAGAGATATCTCTTCCATTTTCAATTGTCATTGAAGCCTCCTGGCGAACGTTGGGTTATCTTTATCCCTTTCTTTTCATATAGGTACCAACATTAACGCTAGCAAGGCGTTCCTTCGTAAAAAATTATGAGGATGTCATTCCGGCTTCATGCAAAATAATCTCAACTTCAGACTTCACGCAATCGGCTTCATCAATAAGCGCTGACCATGCTTGCCTAATAGAATCTTCTTTGCCTTCGGTTGCAGCGTTTTCAAGAGTTGCCGCACAAAAAGCCAGTTGAGAGGCACCAATAGTTCCTGCCGCCCCCTTCAACGCGTGTGAAGCTTTATACAATCCGTTAAAGTCTGATGACTCTGACAAAGTTTTCATCTTTGCTAAACGCTCATCAAAGTCACCGATAAATATCCCCAGCATTGTTCTGATCAGATCTTTATCACCAAACCGGGAATACAACTTTTCATAATCAATACATTTCATAGAAGCATCCCATCAGGGGATATAAGGACTGGGCAAAGAAGAAAGCCTGTTCAAACCGGCATCGGAATAAGCAGCCGGAAGCTCAGGATCATGTTTGACTCTGGAAAGGTACAGTCCATATGCAGCTTGAACGGATACATCCACTGACTGTGCAACAGAGGCAAGATCTGAATCATTACTGTTTTCCACTGCCCAAAGAGCAGTATAAACAGCTTTTCGTACTTCAAAAGCGTCAGGTTCACACTGTCGCCAATCTAAAATTGCCTGATGCCGGTCTCCCACAACAAGATGGACAAGACCACTCCAGTAAAATGCGAACTCCGCTACGTCAGGGTGGGCTTTCAGCGCATCCAATAAATCGAGAGCCTGCTGATACTGTTGCGTCTTATAAAGTACAAACGCATAGCGGACGCGGCTTCGCAGGTCGGAACATGCATCAGCCAGACAAGATTCATATGCTTGTCCGGCATCATCGTACCGGCTTTGCAACAGCGCCTGATAACCGCTCTGATTGGCTGAGCAGCCGGAAACAGCTAAAGCCAGCATAATCGTGACTGCGTAAAACCATTTAGCACCATGGGAGAAAAGCACCACAGCCCCTCACATTTTTGTTACGCTAATACAGCCTAGGTAACTATCTATAAAAGCATACTTACTGAAAAAGCGCAAAATACAATGGGGCCAGGTGGTTAATTTCTTTTCGTCAGGCCAAATTTTTTCAACTTATACTGCAGCGTTCGTCGACTGATTCCCAAAGCGTCAGCCGTCTTTTCTCTATGCCCGCCGTGTGCGTCCAAAGCTTTCAGCAAGGTGTCTCTTTCAGCTTCATCAAAAGATGGTACAGCAGGCAGCAATGCACCACTATGCGCTTGTGTTTCTCTCTTTGAAGAGCCTTCCAAAAGCTGCGCAGGCAATGACTCCGGACCAAGAATATCAGAGCGGCTGAGGATCAAAGCCCGTTCAAGGACATTTTCAAGCTCACGGACGTTGCCCGGCCATGAATAGGCTATCAAAGCATCCAGAAACTCGGGGCTTACACTTCTAACTTCCTTCCTGTTCTTCCGGCTTAACTTATCCATCAGCCTGCTGACCAGTAACGGGATGTCATCAATATGCTCTCTCAAAGGAGGAGAAATCACTTCCAGAACATTCAGCCTGAAAAATAAATCTTCACGAAACTCACCGCCTTCTACAGCTTTTCGTAGGTCGCGGTTCGTCGCTGCTATTATTCTTACATCAACTTCTACCGGTTTGATCGCCCCCAAAGGTTCAATCACACGTTCCTGAAGTGCCCGCAGCAGCTTGGCCTGAAGCTCAACCGGCATTTCGCCAATTTCATCCAGAAACAGTGTTCCACCTCGCGCAAGCTGAAAACGACCGGGCTTATCCTTAACTGCGCCGGTAAAAGCACCTTTTACATAACCGAATAATTCACTTTCCAGCAGGTTGCCCGGCAACGCCGCGCAGTTGACTTTTACCAACGGCTTGCCTTGCCTTACGCTTGCTTCATGCAACGCTTCCGCGATTAATTCTTTACCTGTGCCGGACTCACCCATGATAAGCACGGTAGCTTCGCTTGGTCCCGCCTGACGGATAAAGTCCAACACTCTGAGCATTGCAGGGCTTCCCCCCACAATGTTCAGAGAAGGATCCCCCTGCCCCAGCTTGCGTCGCAGATTCTGGTTTTCTGCGAGCAGCAGGGAATACTCCCATCCTTTTTCCAGTACAGCGGTCAGCTCATCATTGTCAGCGGGCTTACTGAGATAATCGAACGCGCCCTTCTTCATTGCTTCAACAGCTGATCCAACGGTACCATAGGCTGTAAGCATAATCACCGGCAATTCAGGATAAATTTCATGAATCCGTGCAAGAGTCTCCTTACCGTCCATTCCAGGCATACGCATGTCCAGCAGAACAACATGAACTGAATCTGTCCCCAGAAACGAAAGTCCTTCTTCGCCACTTCCGGCTTCGAACACCTTCCATCCGGCGTCTTCCATTACGGCCCTGACCATCAGGCGATGGCCTGGTTCATCATCTATAACGAGCAATCGCTTGATCATGCATCCCTCTCGGTTTCATCAACGGTACGTTGTACATCTTCAGTCGTATCAACTTCAGGGAAGAACAACCCGACAGTTGTTCCTTGCCCCTGCAAAGAGTCGATAATAGCTTTACCACCGTGGTCGCGCATTGTTTTATGGACAAGTGCAAGGCCAAGGCCCGTACCTTTCTTTTTAGTAGTATAAAATGGCTCAAAGGCCTGCTCTGCCTGTTCTTTTGTCATACCACCTGCAGTGTCACGTACAAAAACCCAGACACCGTCTTTAGCCATTCCCGATGCCACATCAACCTGTCTGACAGGACTATTCGACTCGCGCAGCGCATCAAGGCTATTCAGGACAAGGTTAAGCAAAGCCTGCTTCAAGGTATCCTCATCAGCCCAGACTTCTTCCGGCCCAAGGCTGACCACCAATGAAATCTTTCGTTCATCGAGGTCAAAGCGAACAAGGTCTTCAACCTCTGAAATAAGGCGCCTGAGTGGAACAAGCCTCGGACTTACCCTTCTCGGGCGGGCAAGGTAAAGCAGATCTGTGATGACCCTGTTAAGCCGGTCCGCTTCCCGCACCATAGTCTGTGCGTAGACTTCTTCCGGCTGCTTCTCCTTGAATTTTTTAGCAAAATATTGAGCAAAGCCTCGTAACGCACTCAACGGATTCCGGATTTCATGAGCCACACCGGCGGCAAGCGTTCCTACCGCGGCAAGCTTTTCTGCATCACTAAGGCTTTTTTCAAGAGTACGAATCTGGGTTCTGTCCCGCAGAATCACCAGACGGGAAGGCTCTTCGGCATCACCGCTTTCCGGCATCTTCACGCTCAAAATTTCAAGATGCGCCCCGCGGACACTCTCCTGCCGCCATCCGGCAGTTTCTGAATCGGGAGCAGCAAGGCAACGGCGCATTTCATCAGGAAGATCCGTCAGTATCTTTCCCGCAAGCCCATCGCCCCTGGCTTGCAAAATACCATTTGCGGCAGGGTTGGCTGCCATTATGGTGCCATTCATTCCTACAGTGACAAGACCATCCGGCAGGTTATCCAGCAGCTTCACCTGAAAACGTTCGAGCTGACGTGCTTTGCCAGCCATTTCACGGCGCTTGATAAGGCCCATGGCAAGCGCCCAGATAAGAACAGCGGCACCCAGAATATACGCAGCCTGAAACAAAGCGTTCTGTCTGAACTTGCGGTAGATGGCTTGATGCTTTGCCATATCAAGGCCGACAACAAGAAATGCAGGTAAAGGTTCGCCTGTTTCTGCCCTCGGAATGCTCATACTGCCGGTATTGCCCGGCAGAATCCGCTTGCCATAGACATAAGCACTTTCTACGCCGAAGCCGACGCGTCCATGCCACTCGCCGGATTGCGCCAGTGTTCTGAGGGCATCAGGAGGAAAAAGAATAGTGCCGGACTCTCCACTCGCTCTTGAGGTCAATACCCGCCCGCCGTGCTTATCAATCAGCCCGACAAAAAGAACTTCTCCGCTCTGCTCCAGTTCTCTGAAAAACTCTGCGGCTCCGCTGCCAAAGGTGGCATCACCGGCCTCATCGATTGTCATACTCCGTCGCAATGAGCTATCCACAGCCTGCAAAACGGAACGGGATGCCAGAATCAGGTGTTGCATTCCCGCATCTTCCTGCTGAGACAACACCTGACCGGTAGAAACAATCAGGCTTAACCCGACTGTCACCAGCGTTAGCACGGCGATAATCAGCGTGCTTCGTTCACGTTTATAATCTGCAACTTCCATAAAAGTATCCTGTTGAGATAATCCGGCTTTGCACATGAAAAACATGTGCCAAACGAATTAAAGTCATAAAATCAGACCAGTAGAAACAGATCTTCACAAAAAAAGCCTTTTCATGCACAAAATAGTGCAAGAAAAGGCACAAAAATACAAGTCGCGCACTGCACAACTTGCACAAGATGCAAAAAGTGAACTATGGTGAAGTGCCATCAATCAACTTATCCGCAGCCTTCAAAGGCACAGAAATGATTCCGCGGATAATACTAAAAACACCTCCTCCGATATTACCTATTGTCCGAGGCAAAATCTCAAGGTGTTTCACGTTCACGTTGGGATCGTACATAGAGCCGCGCAACCGCACAGGAAAGCTTGGGATGCGTGCAAATGAAACGATTGCCGTATAGTCAATAAGCTCACGTCCAAGGTCTACATCGCCCTTACCTGTAATGGTGATAAGCGGACCGGACAAATTGAAGTCGTCATTGCGCAGCACGCCTCTGGTCATTGAACCGGAAGCACTGGCTGCGGAAAAGCTATATGAAACAGGTTTATCTTTTCCTTCTTCCTGCTTTCTCAGGCTATATTCACCGTTCCGGACAACAAATTGCCAGTTTCCGTCAAGTCCGGCCGGTACATCCGCAGAAGAATCAACTACGCCTGCGACATCAAATGAAATATCAGCAGTGCCGGTCACGTAGGCATCGCCTGCAAATCTTGTTGTAAGCTTGCCGAAATCCACTTCCTGAAAGCTGAAAGAAGCTTTTGTTGTAAGCCCCTTAGTATCCGTCAGGTCGCCTCTGAATGATCCGCTTACGGTACCGCCGTATAGCTGCGCTCTCAAGGGTTCTACAGCAACACGCCCTCCGGCGCAGCTTAACGATGCCTGAACGTCGGAATAAGCCATATTCTTATAAATCAAGTGCCCCAGAGAAACTACACCTTGCAGAGTAAGTTTACGCAATCCCGAAAAGTCAAAGGGCTTATCTTCAGGCTGCCCTTTAGCAGCCTTTGGAAGATACCTGTCCATATCTACATTATCTGCATCAAGGACAAAAGAATAAATCTGCTTTTCAGGCAAAGCCTCGACTGAAGCCGCAAAGACAGTTTTATCTATCTGCCCTTGTGCAATTTCCAGATTGAGGCGCTTTCCCGCATATCGGAATTGCCCTGAAAGTTCCGCATAATTCAATACACGCGGATCCGGCGGCAGAAAGCTATCCTTACCCCAAACAGTACTCACAACACGACGAACAGGAATCTCATTTACATCAAACGTTCCGTTCCATGCCTCATCGGAATATATATCCTTCGTTGAAGCATCCCATCCGGCTTTAATTCCGATAAACTCTGCATTTCCATCTGAAACTTGAACATTGCCCCGTATCAGGTCAGCCGTAACACGTCCTTCATATGTAATTACTCTAGGTTCTGTTCCCGAAGGCAGTTCAATCGGCATTTTTCGGATAATTTTAAAGCGTGCATTATGAAGTGCCTCGGGAAGAAGGCTCAAAGGATCAAGTGCAACAGGCCCGATTAAGGAAAACGAAGTATTATCTGAGGCACTGGAACGTTGTGCCCCTTTAAGGTTCCAATAGTATGGCAGAAGTCCTTTCTGCTTATCAGGATCGGCACTTTTGCCATCCATTTTTAAAGCAAAATCAAACCGTTCAAAAGGAACACGTTGCAGTTCAAAAGAGCCGCCGGCAAGCCGCTTGCTTTTTACAGCAAAGAAACCGGAAGAAATATCAACATCAAGCCTGCCGTGTAAATCTGCCAACAACCCTTGAATAGTAGAAGCATCGGCAACCACATCTGCCCGTGCGTTCAAAATGCCGCCCGCAACCTCTTTGCCGGCCAGCAGCTTGGCAGGTATGTCTATACTGACATTTTGCACATCCACCTGAAACCCGAAGTCATCACGAATATCAAGAAGTGATTTTACAGAGCCCCCATAAATAGATGCAACGTCATATGAGGTGTACGTGCCCTGTTCTGAGGGCCAGCACCTGAAAGACAGACCCTGCCCTTCAAATCCAAAGACGGAAAAGTTGTCTGCGGCAACACGGATATCATACCCGATGCCGGACTCATCATCGTCGGCAGAATCTTCAAAAAGCAGCACCGGCGGCTCATTGCCGATTCTTCGTGGCAAAGTTGCAGGAGGAGTTACAGACAGTTCGGGGAAGACTTTGTTTACATCAATAGACCGGCCACTTACATCAATAGAGATGACAGGTTTTGCAAAGTCATAAACGCCGCCTTTGCCACTCAAAGGCATACCAAGCACAGATGCCTGAAGAGCGGAAACCACAAGACCGTTCTTATCCATCTGAAAAGTCAGAGAGCCGCTTAAGTCATCGAGTGCATGCTGAAGGCTGTCCGGCAGATATTGACCGAACTCAAACCAGAACGGCAAACTGAGATGTGCAACGCTCACATCACCATTCAGGACTAGCTGGTTCCAAAATCCGATCAGTTTTACTTCGCCGGAAAGTTCAGCACGGTCGAGTGAAGCTTTCGCCAGAACAATATCCAACAGCCCCTGCTGAATATCGTAATCAATTCCGGTATCCAAAGTTGCCGGAAGCTGGCGTCCCAGAATGGTGACAATTCCTTCACTTTTAAGGCTTCCCAATACCCGCTGAATGTTCTCTGTATCATCCACAACCATCTCGCCGATGATAGAAAAATTCTGCTTAATAATGGTGTTGTTTAAAGCAATTTCTCCGTCAACGGAAAAGGTTCTGGCTTCTCCTCCGGTTAAGGAGAGATTCAGCTCAGAGGCGGAAAGAGCAATATTATTTTGCCTGTCCTCAAGTTGAATCGTACCGTCCATCATGCGGAAACCATCAAAACTGCTGTCTGCAAGTTTAAATGGCAATTCAGGCTGCAAGTCTGCAGGGGCTTCTAACCTGTTGGTCCCACCAAAAGCTTCGGCCAGAGCTTGCCAGTTCGCGCGCCCGTCTACCTCTCGCACTAATGAAATTACAGGCCGTTGAATATTGCTGTGCCCCAATTCAAATATCCCGCTGAAAATTCTGTTCAGCTTAAACTGAACAAGAACCTTTTCTGCGGTTAACAGAGGCGAAGAGGAAACAAATCCCTCGGGTTGATCAACAACGATATCCTCTGCCTCTAAACCAGGCACCGGAAAAAGCGCCAGATTCACAGGGCCATTAATATGGCAACTTGTTTCCAACTGTTTAGTTAACAAGTCCTCAAGGGTAGCCGAGAGAAAATCAGAATCAAAAAGTGTGACTGCCGCAATAAGGACAGTTGCGACCAAAACGCATAACGCACCGGCAAAAACCCATAATATTCTCTTATGCACTATGCAACTCTCCGAAACATCAGACATTCATTTTTTCAAACAATAATGATAAAATATGTAACTGAAAAATGCTATAGCTGAACACTCCGGCAAGGCACATTACCCTTTGTTGCCAAGTCAGCAACCCGTAACACACAACTTTGCCAAAACGATTGCATACAGCAAATTCAGACACAGAGGGCGCAATGAACATTACTGTTTTAGATGGCTATACATTAAATCCCGGCGATAACCCTTGGGACAAAATTCAAACTTTCGGGAAAGTGATAACTTACGACAGAACCGCACCGGAAAACATACTCACCAGAGCTCAAGGTGCTGACATTCTTCTTACCAATAAAGCAAGGCTTACAGCAGACATCATTAACGCTTTGCCGGAATTGAAGTTTATTTCTGTTCTTGCAACTGGTTATGACGTGGTGGACATTGCAGCTGCAGCAGGCAAAAAAATTCCCGTATCCAATGTTCCGGGTTACGGAGTAGAAGCTGTCGCACAGCATACCATGGCGCTGTTGCTGGAACTTTGCAGAAGAACTGCCCACCATGACAGCCTTGTCAAACAAGGCGTCTGGACTGCTGCGCCGGACTGGTGCTTCTGGGACGGCACACAAAGAGAGCTTACAGGCCTTACCATGGGGGTCATCGGCTTTGGCAATTCTGGCAGACGCGTTGCGGAACTGGCAAACGCATTCGGCATGAACATTCTTGCTTATGCCCCGCGACCGAAGGCCGCTCCGGCTTACAACAACTTTAGATTCTGCCAACTGGATGAACTGCTTGCTGAAGCTGATGTCGTCTCTCTGCATTGCCCCCTTACCAGCGAAAACAAACACCTGATAAACGCAGAACGTATTCAAACCATGAAAAACGGCGCAATAGTCCTGAACACAGCCCGAGGGCCGTTGATTGATGAAAATGCACTGGCTGACGCTTTAAACGCCGGAAAGCTGGGAGGAGCGGGCCTTGATGTTACAGAGGTTGAGCCCCTGCCCGCGGACAACACTCTTATGAATGCCGCTAACTGCCTGATAACGCCACACATCGCCTGGTCTACACTAACGGCAAGAAAAAGGCTTATGGACATTACAGCTGAAAACATACGGGCATTCATCAAAACAGCCCCTCAACATGTCGTCAACTCGCATCTCATGTAAATAGTAAACGGCCTGTGATGAGCACATCACAGGCCGTAATCTCTTCGAACTTACGCAAAAGCAAGTCGGCAAGCCGCCATCCCGCCTTTATCATGTGTAAAAAGCTTACAGTTTACCCATAGGGTCGTCACGAAGCATTTTTACTGCGCAGAACTTACCGCACATAGCGCATTCTTCTTCATCTTTGTGTTCGCCACGGCGCTCATCAATTTTGGGAGCATCAAGGGCGAACTTTTTCATTGCATCCCAGTCCAGATCTTTACGGGCGCGCGAAATACCTTCTTCACGCTCCAGTGCAGCAGCTCTGCCAAGAGCTACTTCACCGGCCTGTGCAGCAATACGAGAAGCCACAACACCAGCGTGCACATCTTCCATCGAAGGCAAAGTCAGGTGCTCTGCAGGAGTGAGATAGCACAGGAAGTCAACGCCGGCCTCAACCGCTATGGCACCGCCAATCGCACCGGCAATGTGGTCATAACCGGGGCAGGAATCAATGGTCAGCGGTCCGAGAACATACAAAGGCGCATTATTAGTCATACGCTTGATGGTCTGAATCTGGCTGCGCACCTGATTAAAAGGAACATGCCCGGGGCCTTCGATCATGCACTGTGCACCCTCTGCAAGTGCTTTCTTGGCCAACTGGCCAAGAACCATGACTTCTTCATACTGTGCAGCATCACCTGCATCATGGCCAGCACCGGGGCGCAGACCATCACCGAGAGAAAATGTCACGTTGTGCTTTCGGCAGATTTCAATCAAACGGTCAAAGCCGGTCAGCAGCGGGTTTTCTTTATTGTTGCGCAACATCCATCGAGCCAGAATCGATCCGCCACGGGAAACAATACCCAGCAGACGGCTGCCGTCAGTAGCAAACTCGGCCCCACGGCGGGCCAGTCCGCAGTGTACAGTGATAAAGTCAACACCCTGCTCCGCCTGCTTTTCAATTTCTTCAAACAGTTCTTCAGGGTCCATGCCTGCGGGGTCTTTATCCGCATCAAGGTAGCGCTGCGCCACGGAGTACATAGGAACTGTACCGAGAGGCAGTCGCGTATTGGCAAGCATTTCGCGACGGATGCTATCCAGATCACCTGCAATGGAAAGATCCATAACAGTATCTGCACCAGCATCAACCGCAACCTGCAACTTGCGCATTTCGCAGGGAACGCTGTTTTTAAGAGGAGAAGTACCGATGTTGGCATTCACCTTTACGCTGGCAGGCTGACCTACAAGCGTCGGAAGCACATCAGGGTGAGAGGGGTTGGCAAGCAGAACCATAGTCCCGTTCTGAATACCAGCACGAATAGCGCCTTCGGAAAGACGTTCACGCGCTGCCAGATCGGCAATGTGCTGCTCAAGCACGCCGGAAAGCGCACTGTTCAAAGTAAGAATAGACATAACAATCTCCCAGGCTTGTGTATATCGCAAGTCGGGGAGGGGCCACGGAACAAACACACAACGTCCAACGTATATATTGACCTACTTCAGATAGCAATACAAAAGCTGTACATACAAACCGCAGCATTGCGTTAACAGGCCGTAAGGATTAAAAAGAAACCATGTATAAAATTTTTTGGCTTGGCAGCCCCTTTTTTGCCCCCTCTATTACGACTTCTGAATGCACAGTTGTACAACACGACTTTAAGCAGCACGAAACGTTCAGCTGGGATGACATTGTACTACATGCGGGCTTTACACCGGATATTGTAGTGGTGGCGGATAAAAGCCGCCCGCCGTTTGTCAGAGGCATTGAAAGCTTTCCATGCCTTACAGTCTTTTTATGCATAGATTCCCACATTCACAGTTGGTATCCTCGCTACGCTCAGGGGTTTGACCTCTGCCTTGTAAGCCTCCGCGATCACCTGAAGTTGTTCCAGAATATGCGCCTTGAAGATGACCATATCCTGTGGATGCCTGCCTTTGCCAAAGACCATGACCAGCCTTTACCGGCAGAGCCCCTATGGGATGTGCTCTTTGTAGGTACAGTCAATAAAGAAATCACGCCTAAGCGTTTAATTTTTCTTGAACACTTACGCACCATTCTCGGCGACCGCCTTCACATCACTCAAGGGGACTACAGAACGCTGTATCCAAAAGGCAAAGTCATCCTTAACTATTGCGAGCACGGTGACCTTAACTTCAGAGTATTTGAAGCGCTCGGATGTGGCGGGTGCTTGGTGACTCCTGCAATCGCTAATGGACAGCAGGAACTGTTTTGCGACCGGAAGCACTTTTTAACATATCAGCCTGATAACGCGGAAGACGCTGCCCGTAAGGCCCTGACGCTGCTGAATACCCCGCAATTAAGAGCCACGCTGGCTGCACAAGGAAATGCAGAAATAAATAAAGCCCACAGGGCATCACATCGGGCAGCAGCGTTTTTAGAAGCTCTCAAGAAAATAGACATCAAAAAAACAGTGGATGAACGCTGCGCCAAAGCAGCATCCATCCACCAACAGTATCTTCGTTTTCTCTATCTGCTTCATGCAGAATCTTCTGAAGCGCCGGCAGCCAGAGCACTCTATCTGGCAGAAGCAAAGCGGTACAGTTAAGATGAAGCGTTTAGCGAACTACACATCCGGACCTATGATTATGTCTCCATCTTATCGAAGGCGTCTTTCATAGATTGCAGTTTTTCTCTGGTAATCATATCCAGCATGATCAGCAATTCTTCATAACTCATCGGGCTACCAGTCTGCGCTTTATAGCGCTCAACCTTTTTCAGCTGATCCGTCGTAATTCCGCCGCGATGTACCAGATAGTCCATAAAACGCATTGCATCTTTAGTGCTTTCTGCGTCTGTAGAAGTGAAAGAAGCTTCCATGGCAGCAAGTTTGATCTGCCCCTCAAGAGAAGAAATAGACTCTCCGAGTCTGGTCTCTTCATCTGCCAGCTGCGAAAGATGCAAATTTAACTGTGCATTTTTGCGTTCAAGCTGATGTATAGCCTGATTAAATTCCTGCGACTTACGCCGGAATAATGTAAAAAGAACGGCTGCAGCCGATAGGGAAGCCAAAAGAAGAAACATGTAATCCATAGGCTAGCTACCCGCTCTATTCATGCAGAATGAATTCCGTTATATTATCGTCCTGATCAGTCCTGTCCTGCTTCTCCGGCAGACGCGGTGCGTCAAGGCTGGTTGCAACCCTGCGTGAAGTACGCTGCAGCTTGTCCGGTTGTGCGCCTCCGACGTGCCTTCGAGCCAGAGCATTGAGCACATCAAGCCGTTCTTCAATGCTGCGAAGCTGATCAAGCATTGCTGAGCGCTCTGACCTCAAGCTACGCGAAAGGTCATCAAGACCGCGCAACATAAAGAAAAACATAACCATGAGCCCGACAAAGCAAAGCAACATGAACACCATGAAGGGTGTCAGCATTTCTTCAAACATGAGAAAAAGTTACTCCATAATTATGAACTTATTTTTCACAAAGGCAGTGTGCTATGCAGAACAATTTCCCTTGCCCGCTGCTTTTGCTTTCCGTAAGAACTTCCGTTTAGCATAAAAGGCATTATAGCCACAATAGTTGCCGGAGGACGCACCATGGCATCATCCAAAATACAGCCCAGACTCCTTGTTGCAGACAAGGATGGCAATATATACGATCACCCCGACCTGCTAATGGTCTGCCGTAGAGGCCATGAATTTGCCCTGCCAAGACCTGATGAGCTTATGCCACTGCCGGAAGAAAGCGATATTTTTCTTCTGCCCGGCCGCAATGCGCTTGGCCTGTCGCAGGAAACAGGGCGAATTGAAGCACAGGAAGAACTGGCAGTAGCAGCTTTTGCTGCCCCTGCACATACGTTAACAGCCCATGCCGCGTATGCAAGCCAGCATGACGCCCCTACTTTGCCTCTTTTTGCCTACGGAGCCGTAGGTTTCGCAAATGGCCGATTCTACATATGCGCCAAAAGAGTTGATCAGGACGACAGGCAGGTCTTCAAACATATATCTAAAAAGCTTATAAAAAAGAACGCGCATGCTCTTATGAAGCAATATCCGGACAACCGGTTGATGCAGCATCTGATGAGTAATTGCGCCCTGACATACTGTTGCCCCGCAGCGCGCAACCTTACGCTTGGAAGATTTGAAGCCCCCCTGCCCACATCACGTGCCTGTAATGCCCGTTGTGTTGGTTGTATTTCACAGCAGGATGATGGCTCCCGTATTTGCAGCACCCCCCAGAATCGCCTCAGCTTCACGCCTACAGCAAAAGAGATTACCGAGGTAATGATGCATCACGGCCGTGCCGAAACTGAAAAGCCCATCTTTTCTTTTGGTCAAGGCTGCGAAGGCGAACCTCTGACAGAAGCCGTGATAATCGCAGAAGCAGTGCGCTCATTCCGCCAGCAAGGCGGCAAAGGCACCGTAAACGTGAACACAAACGCATCACTGCCCAATGCCGTAATCGAACTTGCAGAAGCAGGCATAAGCTCAATCAGAGTAAGCCTCAACAGCGCCCGTGAAGAGGTCTATAACCGTTACTATCGCCCGAAGGGGTACACCTTTGCCGATGTACGCAGATCAATTACAGAGGCACACAAAAGAGGCATTTTTGTATCTCTGAATCTGCTCTATTACCCCGGAATTTCTGACTGTGAAAAAGAGCTTGATGCGTTAAATGAGCTTGTTGGAACGGAAAAAGTAGATTTCATCCAACTTCGCAACCTGAACATCGATCCGGAAATGTATCTTGAACTGCTTGAAGGAATTGAATTCGGCCCAAGTGCAGGATTTATCAACTTTCGCAGAAGACTACGCAAGGCAAATCCCTGGCTTAAATTCGGGTACTTCAACCCTCATCTTCCCCTTGAAAAAGAACAAGCCCCCACATAAAAACAAAAAAGGCCGGAGACGCTGTCTCCGGCCTTTTTAATATCCAAGCTGCTAAGCAAAGTTGATGAAAACCTGCTCTTCACTTTCCTCTTTACGTCGTTCGACAGTGCCAATGGCCCATGCAGGCTGCTCAAGAGCAGCAAGACGACCTAGTACATCATCTGCTTCATCCTGACCGACGATCAACACGTAGCCAACACCGCAGTTAAATATCTGCAGCATTTCAGGCCAGCTGAGTTCGCCTTGTTCTTTCAGCCAGTTGAAAACAGGCAGCACGGTCCACGTTCCGAAGTTGATATGCGCATCAACAGAGGAAGGCAGAATACGGGGCAGGTTATCATAGAAACCGCCGCCGGTAATATGCACCATGCCTTTGACTTGAAAATCACGCATGATATTACGCACAGTCTCTACGTAGATTTGAGTGGGAGCCATCAATACGTCACGGACTTTAGAATCCGTACCGGGCATCAGGTCATCCGCGCCAAGGCCGCTTTTTTCAAACAGCTTACGGACCAATGTGTATCCATTAGAATGGACTCCTGTTGAGCCCAGACCGATAAGGGTATCACCCACACGGATATCGGAGCCATCAACAATGCGGCTATTGTCGGCGATACCCACGCAGAAACCGGCAAGATCATATTCGCCGGGGCCGTACATATCAGGCATTTCTGCGGTTTCGCCGCCCAGCAAAGCGCATTGAGCCTGACGACAGCCCTCAGCCACACCGGCTACGACCTGTGCGGCTGCTTCGACGTCAAGCTTGCCGGTAGCAAAGTAGTCTAAAAAGAACAGAGGCTTTGCGCCTTGAACTAAAACGTCATTCACGCTCATGGCAACAAGGTCGATACCTACTGTATCGTGCTTGTCAAACATGAAAGCGAGCTTGAGCTTTGTACCGACTCCATCGGTGGATGAAACAAGTACCGGCTCTTCCATGCCTCCCAGATCAGGTTTGAACAGGCCGCCGAAACCACCGATGTCAGAAATAACACCTTTGGTATGAGTACTGGCGACCATGGACTTGATTCGCGAGACAAGAGCGTTCCCGGCATTGATATCAACCCCCGCCTCGGTGTACGCTTTTGCACGATCCTCAGGCATGTAACTTGCTCCTTGCAGGTTGCTTCAGATTTCGGAACGCATTCATAGGCTTTTAGAGCTTTGAACGCAAGGGGGCCTTATGCAGCATCAAACCCGCTTACACAGCATCATCACTGTATTTTTTGCTACGATTACAGGCATATGTATTTTTGCAAATGCGCAAATTTTTGCTTCGGAAAATATCCATACACAAAAGAAATCCGGGGTTCGCATCGGTACCTCCGGCAACGGAACAATAATTGAGCGGAATGAACGCGGGGATTTGATTATGAAAACCAAACCGCAACCCCGAAAACAGGCACAAAATGCGACTAATCAAATTCTCATAATTACGCCTGAAATCAAAATCCCTATCAAATAACTTTCTTTAGGAACAGACATGCGCCCTGCTATTTTGTGGAAATCAAGACCGGATAATCACGTACAATGTGTATTGTGCGCTCACTTTTGCAACATTGCCGATGGCGAGACAGGCAAGTGCCATGTCCGTATGAACTGGCAAGGTGAGCTATACACTCTTGTAGCAGATACGATAGCTGCTCTTAATATTGACCCTGTTGAAAAGAAGCCGCTATTTCACTTTTTGCCCGGCACAGAAACGTTATCCTTCGGTACACAAGGATGTAATTTTAGCTGCTTGTTCTGTCAGAACTTCCAACTGTCCCAGCCTCTACCTGATTCTGGATTCGTTCTGGGGACAACGGTTTCCCCAGAAGAGCTGATCAGGCACGCGCTTAGAGCAGGAACAAAAAGTATTTCATATACGTATTCAGAGCCAACAATTTTTGCCGAGCTTGCCAGCCAGACAGCGGAACAAGCTTGTGAGCACGGGCTAAAAAACATTTTAGTCTCCAACGCGTTTCAAAGCCCTCAAGCCTTATCCCTTCTCAAAGAGATAATTCACGCTGCAAACTTTGACCTGAAATCATTTTCGGACGCTTTTTATCAAAACATCTGTGGCGCACGGCTTAAGCCTGTTTTAAATACAATCAAAAAGGCCAGAAAATTCGGCTGGTGGATTGAAATCACTACCTTGCTGATTCCGGGATATAACGATAGCAAAAGTGAACTGGAAGCAATCGCCAACTTTATACATGACGAGCTGGGCAAAGACGTTCCGTGGCATGTTTCTCGTTTTCATCCTACGTTCAAACTACTCAAAGCCCCTCCAACTCCTATATCTTCAATTGAACGAGCTTTGGAAGCCGGTAGCAAATACGGGGTGCGCTACGTGTATTCCGGCAACATTCCCGGCCACAAGGCTGAGAATACCTACTGCTACAAGTGCGGTCAGTTGCTAGTTTCCCGCATCGGATTTACAACTACATACAACGGGGACGGCACATGCCCCGCCTGCGCTGTAAGACACGCAGGAGTATGGAAATAAGGGGAGTCTAATGCTTCTTATTCATACAGGAAACGGCAAAGGGAAAACAACAGCAAGCATCGGAGTTGCCATAAGAGCTCTTGGCCAAAACATGCGTGTTGGCTTCGGGCAATTTATGAAGCGTGATAATCAGGCCGGAGAACAACACATCCTGAAGCAGCTGCTTAACGAAAATTTCCACGCTTTCGGCCTTGGCTTTTTTACGAGAGAAGAAGACAGAAAACTCCATACCGAAGCTGCCCGCAACCTGCTAGATTGGGCTTTAAGCCGAATGGAAGACTTCGATTTATTGGTGCTTGATGAAGCTCTTTATGCTTTAGGTTACGGACTGATTTCACAAGAAGAACTACAAGCGGTCATCGGTAAAGCAGCCAGCGCCAACACTCATCTTGTTTTATCCGGCAGAGGCCTGCCGGAATGGCTTAGAGAACAGGCCGATACTGTCACAGAAATGACCGAGATTCAGCATGCGTACCAAAAGGGCAGACCCGCAACCCCCGGCATTGAGTATTAACATAGCAAACAAGTGTAAGGTGATACTGGATGCCTGAGCTCCACCCTATTCTTGATCTGGATGACACTCTTCTTAGACTCGGGGGCGATGTCGAACTGTTACATACGCTCTATGATGCGTATCTGGAAGACACTCCTAAAAAGATGCGACAACTCGCACTTGCTATTGAGCAGGACGACTTTATTGAAGTCAGACACATTGCGCACACGCTAAAAGGAAGTTCTGCCACAGTGGGAGCTTCCAGCATGTCCAATATCGCGCAAGCGCTGGAAAATGACTGTATTGAAGGTAAGCTCACTGATGTCCGCAGTCGCTTTATCGCCTTGACAAAGGTATTTGCAGAGGCAACAGAGGCAATAAATAAACAAAGACACAATTTTTCTTCTTGCAACTAAGAAGGCTTTGGTCTATCAGACTTCTTCGACAATATCGGGGCGTAGCGCAGCTTGGTAGCGCACCTGCCTTGGGAGCAGGGGGTCGCACGTTCAAATCGTGTCGCCCCGACCACAGATGACAAAGGGTTGTGCCATACGGCATGGCCCTTTTTCTCTTTATAATTTAAGGAACAGCGCCAACTAAAAAGGCTCTGACCGAGCCCTTCTGACATCCCTGAATAGTTGCGATGTCAAACAGTATAATCTGACACAATTTCTAGTTTCCGCATTATCAGCCCAGACACGCACAAGACTTAAAACAAGCATCGAAGCCAAATTCTAACTTACAATGTCCAACCGTAGCAGGTCTGGGTCAGGTTGATGTCGTAGTCGTGGCTGCTGTTATCTACATTATATAACATGCAGATTACTCACTCGATCACTTCACGATTATTGTCTACTTCAACCTTTAGAAAGTACTTATCATTAATTCGCTGCAGCGTTCCATCGGCCTGCATTTCGCGCATCACGTTTTCAAACGTAGGGATAGCGCGGTACATTTTGGAAAAACGGGAAATGCCCAGATACAAATCAACCCGATTACCGGGGTTGAAAGCTGTCTTTTCCAATTCTTTTGAAAATCCTTGCTTGATCAACTCGTAATCGACCTGACAGTCAGTTCCGATCATCACATCTACACGTCCGGCAAGCATCATCTTTAATAGTTGCTCCTCTGTTGCAACACCAATCTTATTGAGCGAACCGTCAGAGTCGAATAAGGGGTAGTAAGCAGACCCCAGAACAAAACCAACCTGCTTACCCATCAGGTCTGAATATGCTTTAATCTGCGCCCCGTTGCCCTTTTTAGTATAAAATACGGTTGAACAGGAAGAGTACGGAGGTTCGACATAATAAATATATTTTTCCTGTTCTGATGTACGGGCCAGTCCGCTCATCGCATCCCCCCTGCCCTGCCTCATCTGCGCAAGGCTCCGGTTCCAAGGGGTATGCTGAAATTCCACCTCAAAAGAAAGACGCTCTCCAAGCTCGGCCCACAAGTCGAAATCAACACCGGACATTGTTCCGTCGGAAACAAAGCGATACGGCACCCAGTCGTCAACAGGAACTACAATACTCTTGCGCAACAGGCGGCCCTCTGCCGCGGCCTCATCTGCAACGGCCTCTGCCGGACATTCGGCGAGCGGCATCAGTGCAGACAGCAGCAGGCAAAATACAATCCAGATGAGCCTGAGCATTAAAATCCCTCCAGGGTCATGCTGCTATCATACAAAAAAAGAGAGCATTGTCTTTAAAAATCATTTTTTATCTTAACTAATCAATCGGTTTTTACTTTTTCAACCGCCCACAGTTCGCCCCAATAAAAAGGGAGGAAAGCAACAGCAATCCTCCCTATAAGCTACGTGATGCGGCAAGACCTAATTACAGGCCCAACACTTTACGCGCATTAGAGTACATAATCTTTTCCCGAGCCTCTGCAGATAACGGCATCTTGGCATACACTTCAAGAGCATCTGCCTGTTCTATAAACGGGTGAGCGCTTGCAAAAACAACCTTGTCCGTAATCAATGTGTTCATAGCTTGAATGTAAGCTTCTGCCATGGGGGCCTGCTCATATTCAGAACAGTCCATATATACGTTTGCATTGCGCAAGCAGGTAAAAATCGCTTCATTCACAAAAGGATATCCGCCGTGGCTCATAACAATTTTTAATTCAGGAAAATCGCGTGCGACAATATCAATATAACGAGGGTCGGTGTAATCCATCACAGCACCTGCAACCTGAGGCGGAGGAGCTGTTGTGACGAAAACCGGAATATTAAGGTCGCAGCACGCAGCATAGATTGGATAGTAGCGTGCTTCATTAGGACGGATATGGGCAAGGTAAGGGTCTATGGATGCGCCTCGCATGCCCAACTCTTCCACAGAGTGGCGAAGTTCACGAACAGCCGCCATCCCTTTATGCGGGTCTACACCCCAAAAGCCGATGAAGTGGTCAGGATAAGCCATGCAAAACTCAAGAACGCTGGCGTTATTCGCGGGCGAGCCGTACGTTGTTTCACAATCACGACCGGAAATCACGCTCAGTTCAACACCACGAGCTTCAAGATCTGCAACAATTTCTTCCAGAGGCTGGGGCTTACGGGCATCAAAACCTATAGCTTTACAGGCAGCCTTGAACATGTTGCTGCCCGCAATGCCGTTAATAATCTCAGGGGTATTAGGACGGAAACGAAAATCAATCACCTTCATTATTCACTCCTTGCGATAAAAGGTATTTCCCTTAAGGCAAGAAGCGTGCCTTATATCCATGGCAACTGACTTCCGATCTACAGACGAGCAATTCGCCTCTTTCCTCTCACAATAGCCTTAGTCTGACTATAGCATTTAATGATGGGCATGCTCTACACGCCCTGCTCGCATACCGCGCCTTGTGAATATTTTCATCAGCAGAACAAAAGACTTCTCAAGACATGTTTCAAAGTTGTAACACGCTACCTAGCCCCATAGTAAACATTACGAAGAAACAAGCATAGGCCGCTTTTAAGTACGGTCTTACACTCAATATCACTCACTATGTTACAGGCAGACCAAGTGCGGCGCCTAGTTTGCTGCATTTTTCACAAAGTCAGTAAGCACATCCAAACAACCACAGGTTAAAGGTAACTGGCAAAATATAATACAAAGCACTCCCCCTCCCCCATCTGTGCAAGCCGACCCCTTCCACCATAACCTACTGCCGCAACAACAATGGTGGGTAAAAAGATATGCGGGAAAGCTCATCTTCTCAATCTTCGACCTGTGAGAAGCGCCCCCCCCAAAAGCACAAGCAGCACAACCTAATAAACACCTGTCACAATATTCTGCGCACAGATTGCCACCTCTCTGCAGCATGTTACATTTTTGAAACATATTTTACCACCAACGCAACATGCTGAAAAGAAATATAAAAAAACAAATGTTTCAACTATGGAACATTCCCTTCCTGTCGCTCTTCCTCGCTTCCCCTCAACGCTCTCACTCGCGATGTCGCTTGTGCAGTTTTTATCAATCTCCAAGCCAGTTCTACAAAGTTGGCACGCTCCGTGCTTTATGGGGACAAAGGCTACTGCAATCTATACTCGGGATGAACCCTCAAGACCAAGGAAAGACCATGAGAAATTTTCTGAAGGCCGGAGCGATTACCGCACTGGCGTGCTTAGTGACTCTTGCCGCCGGATCGTATGCCGAAGCGGCCAAACGTATCACTCTTCGCCTTGCGCACCCCATGGCACCGGGCAACAACGTAACTCTCGGTTACGAAAAATTTAAAGAACTTGTTCACGAAAAAAGTGACGGTCGCGTACGTATTCAGATTTTCGGCAATACCATGCTGGGTAGCGACCGTGTAACCATGGAAGCTGCACAACGCGGCACTCTGGAAATGGCATCCAGCTCTTCGCCCAACATGGCGAACTTTGCAAAAGAATGGATGGTATTTGACCTGCCTTACATCACTACCCCCGAGCATCAGGAAAAGCTCTACAAGGCTCTTGATGAAGGTGAACTGGGCAAAAGACTGGACGCCATGGCTGCCTCCATCGGCCTTAAGCCCATCATGTACAGTGAATACGGCTACCGTAACTTTGTTACTACCAAAAAGCCTATCGCCAGCGCTGCTGATCTGCAGAACCTGAAAGTCCGCACCACAGACTCTCCCATCGAAGTTGCTGTTGCAGCAGCTCTGAACATGGCTCCAACCCCTATCTCTTGGGGCGAAACCTACACTGCGCTTCAGCAGGGCACAGTTGACGGTGAAGGCAACACTTTTTCGCTGCTTAACGATGCCAAGCATACAGAAGTTCTGAAGTATGCCATTGATTCTGCCCACAACTACAGCATGCACCTGCTGATGATGAACAAAGCGCGCTTTGACAGCCTGCCCGCAGACGTACAGCATATTCTTGTTGAATCCGGCAAGGAAGCTCTCGCCTACCAGCGCGCCATCACTAACGACCTCGAAAAGAAAGCAGAAGAAGCTTTCATCGCTCAGGGTATCACAATTACCAAACTGAGCGACGAAGAGCGTGCCAAGCTTGTCAAACTCACCCGTCCTGTTTGGGACAAATATCGTGACGTTATTCCCGCTGATCTTATCCAGCTGGTTCAGGAAACCCAACAGTAAGCTATCTTCCGGTACGGGCTGCCTGCCCGCGGCCCGTACCGCAACCATGATTTCCGACAACGCTATCAAGAGGTCATAATGTCAGATTCCAACGTAACAGCAGCCATCATGAACGCACAGGGTGAGTGCGGCGGGGGTAGCATTGATACCCGCCCGGGAATCCTCGGCTGGCTTGATGCCAACTTTGAAAAGCCGTTCCTTGTTCTCGGCATGCTGGCCATCATCTTCATCATTACTTTCCAGACCTTGTACCGCTATATCGGCGTATACCTGCATGAAGGTGCATCTGCCGCTGTCTGGACCGAAGAAATGGCCCGCTTTATCTTCATCTGGATTTCCTATCTGGCTGTCCCTGTTGCCATTAAAAACCGCTCAAGCATCCGAGTAGACATCATCTATGACCGTCTGCCTGTCCGGTTCCAGAATATTTCTTGGGTAGTTGTGGATGTATGCTTCATGGCACTTGCCACAACTGTTCTCTGGCAATCAATGGATCTTATCAGTATGCAGCTGACGTTCCCCCAGACTTCTCCTGCACTACAGATTCCCTACTACATTCCGTATCTCGTGCTTCCCATCAGCTTCGGCCTGATGAGTATCCGCCTGATACAGGATCTGGCCCGTCAGGTGCGAGAATGCGGATTACTGGACTCTGTCATCGGATTCGCAGTCTGCATAGCTCTGGCGGCACCTCTGTTCATTACTGATTACATCGATCCGCTGCCTGTTCTTTTCGGCTACTTCCTGCTGCTCCTCATTGTCGGCGTACCCATCGCAATCGGCCTTGGCCTTGCCGCACTGGCTACGATCATTGCAGCAGAAAGTCTGCCTATCGATTACGTTGCTCAGGTTGCATTCACTTCCATCGACAGCTTCCCTATTATGGCAATTCCGTTCTTCATCGCAGCGGGTGTCTTCATGGGTGCAGGCGGTCTTTCCCGTCGCCTGCTTAATCTGGCTGACGAAATGCTTGGCGCCCTTCCCGGCGGCATGGCCCTGGCAACCATCGGCACCTGTATGTTTTTTGCCGCAATCAGCGGCTCTGGCCCTGCAACGGTTGCAGCTATCGGCTCGCTTACCATTCCTGCAATGGTAGAGCGTGGCTATTGCAAATACTTCTCTGCCTCCATTGTCGCTGCCGCCGGCGCCATCGGCGTAATGATTCCCCCCAGCAACCCGTTTGTCGTGTATGGCGTCTCTGCTCAGGCTTCCATTGGCAAGCTTTTCATGGGCGGCATCGTTCCCGGCCTGCTTACCGGTTTTGCGCTGATGCTCTACAGCTACTGGTACTCCAAAAAGCGCGGCTGGAAAGGTGAAGAACGCGTAAGAAACTTCACAACCTTCACTAAAGCCGTATGGGATGCCAAATGGGCTCTCATGGTACCCGTCATTGTATTGGGCGGTATCTACGGCGGCATCATGACTCCGACTGAAGCTGCTGCGCTGGCAGCCTTCTACGGCCTCATCGTCGGCTGCTTCATCCACCGCGAGCTCAACTGCGGCACCTTCTACGACTGTGTAGTTGAAGCGGCAGGAACCTCTGCAATGGTCATCGTACTCATGTCCATGGCTACTATCTTCGGCAACATCATGACCATCGAAGAAGTGCCCTCCACCATTGCAAGCGCCATGCTCAGCCTGACTGAAAACAAATTCGCAATCCTGATGATGATCAACGTTCTGCTTCTCTTCATCGGAACCTTCATGGAAGCACTTGCCGCGATTGTCATCCTTACTCCGATTCTGCTGCCCATCGTACTGAAGGTCGGCGTAGACCCCGTACACTTCGGTGTCATCATGGTCGTTAACCTTGCCATCGGCTTCGTGACTCCCCCCGTAGGCGTCAACCTCTTCGTGGCAAGCGGAGTAGCAAATGCCAAAATCGAACAACTGTCCAAAGTGGTACTGCCGCTGATCGCCATCATGCTGATCGTACTTCTGATTACCACATACATCCCCGCCGTCCCCATGATTCTGGCGGGCTAGCTTTAATAATCGGCGCCCCTGCCGAGGCCAAGCCAAAATCAGGGGCGCACTTTATACACACTCAACATAATATACCTAAATAGCCATCAGGAGAAAAAACCATGCAATGCTGCACAAGCCCCCTGTCTCCCCACGAGCAACGTCTTCAGGACAAAATTGCTGGTAAGGAAGATGCATATCGTAAGTCCCACGAACGTGTATTCAACATCCTGGAAAGCTTTGACGGCAAGCGCCCCCGTATTGACGTAGAACGCGCCAAGCTGTTCACCGACTCCATGAAGAGCACCGAAGGCCAGCCCCTCGTTCTGCGCTGGGCCAAAGCCATGAAGCACATCGCTGAGAACATCACCGTTTACATCGATGATGACCAGCTGATCTGCGGCCGTGGCGGCTGCCCCGGACGGTACGGCGTTCTTTACCCCGAACTGGACGGCGACTTCCTTGACCTTGCCATCGAAGATCTGCCCAACCGTACCGAGTCTCCCTTCACCATCACCGCTGAAGACGCGCTTGTTGTTGTGAATGAGATTGCTCCTTACTGGAAAGGCAAAACCTACCATGAAGCTCTGAACATCGCTCTTCCTTCTGATGTTCACAAGCTTACGTACGACGACCCTCAGGGTCTGAAGTCCCGCTTCATCGTCAACGAAACTTCTTCTTTCCGTTCGTCCATCCAGTGGGTGCACGACTACGAAAAAGTCCTCAACCGCGGCTTCAAAGGCCTTAAAGAAGAAGCTCTGGAAAAAATTGAAGCTCTGGACCCCCTGAGCCCCCGTGACAACGTGGAAAAACGCCCCTTCCTTGAAGCCATCGTAACTGTTTGCGATGCAATCATTCTGTGGGCAAATCGTCACGCCAAGCTGGCATCTGATCTGGCAGCAAAGGAAACCAACGCAAAGCGTAAAGCCGAGCTGGAAACCATGGCTGAAATCTGCGCATGGGTTCCCGAAAATCCTGCCCGTAACTTCCACGAAGCAGTTCAGGCTCAGTGGTTTACCCAGATGTTCTCCCGTATTGAGCAAAAGACCGGTACCATCGTTTCCAACGGTCGTATGGACCAGTACTTCTGGCCCTTCTACCAAAAGGACATCGAAGCTGGCGTTATCACCGAAGAAAGCGCCATGGAACTGCTGGAGTGCATGTGGGTTGGTATGGCACAGTACGTCGACCTGTATATCTCTCCCGCTGGAGGCGCCTTTAACGAAGGCTACGCTCACTGGGAAGCTGTAACCATCGGCGGCCAGACTCCTCACGGTGCAGATGCTACTAACGATCTGACCTACCTGTTCCTGAAGTCCAAGCGTGAATTCCCGCTGCACTACCCTGACCTTGCAGCACGTATCCATTCGCGTTCGCCCGAGCGTTACCTGCACGACGTTGCCGAAACCATCAAATTCGGTTCCGGCTTCCCCAAGCTGATCAACGACGAAGAAATCGTACCTTTGTACGTTTCCAAGGGCGCAACCTTTGAAGAAGCTCTTGATTACGCTGTATCGGGCTGCACCGAAGCCCGTATGCCCAACCGCGACACATACACCAGCGGTGGTGCTTACGTTAACTTTGCAGCAGCATTGGAAATGGTGCTCTACAACGGCCGCATGCTGAAGTACGGTGAAAACGATCTGAGCATTCAGACCGGTGATCCGACCAAATTCGAAACCTGGGAAGAGTTCTGGAACGCGTATGTGCTCCAGCACGAACACTTCCTGCGCGCTGCTTTCATTCAGCAGCATATCATTAACAACCTGCGTGCCCGTCACTTTGCTCAGCCCATGGGCAGCTCGCTGCACGACCTCTGCATGAAGCACTGCCTCGACCTGCATACTCCGCAGATTCCCGAAGGTATCAACCTCGGCTACTTCGAATACATGGGCTTCGGTACTGTTGTTGACTCGCTGGCTGCGATCAAAAAGCTGGTGTTTGAAGACAAGAAGCTGACCATGCAGGAAATTATTGATGCTCTGAAGTGCAACTTCGAAGGCAAGGAAGACATTCAGCAGCTGCTGAAGTCTGCGCCCTGCTACGGCAACAACGATGAGTACGCAGACAGCATCGCCCGAGATATCGACGCCCTTTCTGTAAAGTACGGACGTCGTTACTCCCCCGAACTGGGTATGCACAACGATATCCGCTACGTGCCGTTCACCTCGCACGTACCGTTTGGTAAGGTTGTATCTGCTACTCCCAACGGTCGCCTTGCATGGACCCCTCTGTCTGACGGCTCTTCCGCTTCGCACGGTGCCGACGTAAACGGCCCCACTGCAATTCTGCAGTCCAACTTCAACTCCAAAAACTACGGATACCGCGACCGCGCTGCCCGCATGCTGAACATCAAGTTCACTCCCAAGTGCGTTGAAGGCGACGAAGGCACCGAAAAGCTGGTTTCTTTCATCCGTACCTTCTGCGACCTCAAGCTGTGGCACGTTCAGTTCAACGTTATCAACAGCGACACTTTGATTGCGGCTCAGAAAGATCCTGAAAAATACCGCAGCCTCATTGTCCGTATTGCAGGCTACAGCGCTTACTTTGTGGACCTTTCTCCCGACCTGCAGAACGACCTGATCGCCCGTACACAGCACGATGTGATGTAACGGCTTTCAAACATCCGAATACATTCAGGCCAGCTGCCTTCGGGCGGCTGGCCCACTAACCTTCATACGCGGAAGCACTGTTCATGAGCTCTTTGCAAGACAAGAAAACTACGGGAATCACATTCAATATCCAGAAGTACTCCGTCCATGACGGTCCGGGCATCAGAACTGTCGTATTTCTAAAAGGCTGTCCGTTACGTTGTGACTGGTGCAGTAACCCGGAATCTCAGCGCAAAAGAATAGAATTAGCTTACAATACCGGGCGCTGCCTGACTCTGACCAAATGTGTGCGCTGCGTTGAAGTGTGCACAACAGGAGCCATTACCCGCGCAGAAGACGATACAATAAGCATTGATCGTGCGTTGTGTGAAGGATGTACCATGTTTTGTGCGGAAGCATGCCCTGCCAAGTCGCTCATCACTTATGGCACTCAGAAAACAGTTGATGAAGTTTTGAACACCGTTGAACAGGACAGTGTATTCTACGCACGTTCCGGTGGCGGAATGACCTTGTCAGGCGGTGAGCCTTTTGCCCAACCAGCCTTTGCGCTTGCTATCCTGCGCGAAGCACGCAGACGGCGTATCCACACTGCTATTGAAACCTGTGGGTATGCAGCATGGGAAGACATGGCACCTGCGCTGGAATTTATTAAATTCGCACACTACGATATAAAAAGCCTTAATGACGAAAAGCATAAAAGAGCTACTGGCGTATCCAACAAGCGCATTATTGAAAACCTTGAACGAATGGTAAAAGAATTTCCTGCTATCAAAGTGGTTGTACGCACTCCTGTCATCCCAGGATTCAACGATTCTGAAAAGGACATTAGGGCCATCGCCCAGTTCACTGCCAAACTAGGCGTAGAATACCAGCTACTCCCTTACCACCGCCTTGGCACTCAGAAGTATCACTTTCTCGGGCGTGAAGTACCCATGGGTGATGTGAAGCTTTCTGATGAAGTTATGCAGCAATTAACTAAAATAGTTGAGCAGTATCATTCTTAAAAAGAGTTCCACCCGGCAGAGCAATGTTTATAGCGACATACAGAACTCAAAGGGCGCATAGCGTGCTCAAACAGATATACAATGAAGCCGCCTAGATACAGAAGCGGCTTCATTTTTATGGTGCTTTCTTGCTAAAGCGTATGTACAACCAGAAAACAATCTCCACATCATAAGAAGCTACACTTTATACGATACAGGCGCTCTATATCACAAAGAATATTAAGTAGCATTCCACATCTTATAATCAAATGCGCCTGTCATATTATTACATTCTGATAACAATCTGACACACCTTATAGTAAAACATACAAAAGACACATTAAGTAAGATGCAAAAAGTAATAGAGCACATAAAAAGCATATTTAACGTTTTAAGTGACGGGATATACATAACTGACAAAACGGGGAACACGCTTTTTGTCAATCAACGTTACGAGCAGCTTACCGGCCTAAAAATGCAGGACATCAAAGGGCGTAACGTAGCTACTTTGCTAGAAGAAGGTGTGTTTGATGTTATTCTGAACCCTGAAATAGTGCGTACGAGAAAGCCCGCAACCTCCGTACAAAATGTACGTCAAAGCAAAAAGGTCATTTTACGCGGTTACCCTGTGTTCGATGCCAGCGAGGAAGTCTGTCTTGTTGTAACATTCGCGCGGGATATTACGATGATCACTCAGTTCAGGGATCAGATAGCACAGCAGCGAGAACTGATCGACTCATTCAACGAACGTATGGAGCATATGGCGCAGGAGCAGACAAGGCATCCCCGCCCTGTTTTCGAAAGCAAAGCGATGAAGCAAGTGATCGAACTGGTGCAACGTGTTGCTTCAACAGATGCCACTATTCTTATTTTAGGAGAAACAGGCGTAGGTAAAGATGTCATTGCCCGTCTAGCACACGAATACAGCCCCAGAAACGGCAAGCTGTTCATGAAAGTTGACTGTGGCAGCATTGCAGAAAATCTTATTGAATCAGAATTATTCGGCTATATGCCCGGCGCGTTTTCTGGCGCAAGCAACAAAGGCAAGCCGGGATATTTTGAAATGGCAGACGGGGGAACAGTTTTTCTTGATGAAATTGGCGAGCTTCCCTTGCCCATGCAGGCAAAGCTGCTCAGGGTATTGCAGGATAAAGAAGTCATGCGCGTTGGTGGCACACAGCCTAAAAGCATTAATGTACGTATTATTGCGGCTACCAACCGCGACCTTGCACAGGAAGTGGAAAACGGCAAATTCAGAAGTGACCTTTTCTACCGCCTCAATGTGGCAGTATTAAACCTGCCTCCGCTTCGTAAGCGTCAGGAAGACATTATCCCCCTGACGGAAACATTTCTTGATCGGTTTAATGCCAAATACCACCGCTGTATGAGCATGACGAAAGGAACACGTCAGGCGTTAAGCAATTACCAATGGCCCGGTAACGTGCGTGAAATGCAAAACCTTATTCAAAGCCTTGTTGTTACCAGTGCCGGAAAAACAATAAGACCAGAACACCTGCCCCCGCATATTGCCAGTGCTGCAAAGTTGCAGCATACATATACTCCGCCTGCTACGGATGACTCCCGCTCTCTGAAAGAAATTATGGCAGATATAGAGCGCGAAATTTTACAAAATGCACTTTCTACTCATGGATCAGTATGTAAGGTTGCAAAAATGTTCAAAATAAGCAGGACAACCTTATTCAGAAAAATGCGTGAAAATCCGGACGATGAAGATACGTTATCTGAAATATAGCTACCGTACTCAGGCAGGCGCCACATAGGCAGTCTGCCTTTTTTCCGCTTCTCTTTCCACAGCATTGCCGTGCGCTTGGGGGCAGATTCGCTTACACTTCATAATATCAGCATTTCGCCTGAAAATTCGCCTACCGTGCAATAATATTGAAGTTTAGATGCCACAAGCAGTCCGCTGCCACTTATTAGTGCCAAAGAGTTGCACCTTATCGCCGATGTGTGTACGTGATAAAAATGGAACAAAGTTCTTCTGCGCTGCTTTCCTGCCAAACAGGAATCCAGTGCCGCTGCCAGCATAAGAAGTACTTTGTCCCACGGGGTGCTGCCAACCTGTACCGCTGGAGGATGCTGCTTTGCGTGCCAACGCTACTATCGCGGGCCGGATAGGGCTTTTGCTGCTTTTTCTTATTGTTTTTGCCACAGCCATCGGCTTAACATACACGTATTACATTAAGTTAGTGCAGACAGACTCTCTCGCAGAAGTAAAGTCTGCTACTGTGCGCGGGTACGAGCGAACACTACGATATTCGGTTCAGAGTATGGCTGCATCACTGAGTGATGCAATGAGCAAGGCAGAAGAACGCGGCGAAGATCCCATTCTGGTGCTCAGGCGTTTTATCAATGCAGCCCGTTACGACTCCGATGGCTACTATTTTGTCTACGACCTCAACGGCATCAATGTTGCCCATCCCGTTGATCCGGACTTTCAGGGGACAAACAGACTGGAGCATCAGGACAAAGACGGGGTCCCGTACATCAGTATTTTAGCCAACCTTGCCCGTGAAGGTGGAGGTTATGTTTCGTATAGCTTCCACAAACCAGGAGAGACTACCCCGCTCCCCAAACTGGCTTACGCCGAACTCATACCCGGTACCCCTTACTGGTTAGCCACGGGCATATATACAGATAACATCCAAAGCGAACAGGAAAATCTTGCGGCACGGCTGGACGGACACACCAATAATGCTCTGCTCATTGTCGGTGTCGGTGTAACCGTGACATTGATATTTTTTGTCCTTCCTACCAGTCTCTATATGGTCAGCGGTATATTAAAACCATGGAGACAAATGGAAAAAGAACTCCGGCACGCCCAGAAGATGGAGGCCATCGGCATTTTTGCAGGAGGGATAGCACATGATTTCAACAACATTCTCGGAGCTATCACGTCGTGCAGCGAACTGGCATTGGCAGACACACCAGACCATAGCCCCGTGCAGGAAGATTTACGCCATGTCTTAAAAGCGGCCCGCAGAGGCAAGAACCTCGTCAAGCGCATCAAAGCATTCAGCCAGCGGTCTGATGTAACGAAAACAACAGTTCAGGTTCGTCATACACTGCAGGAATGCATACAGCTATTGCAGACATTCATTCCGGCCACAGTAGAAATACGCCTGCGCATTAATGCTCCGTCAGTGCTGGTTAAAGCGGATTCCGACCAGTTACTGCAAGTTCTTATGAACTTGTGCACCAACGCAGAACAAGCCATGCGCGGCATGAAAGGCGTTCTTGAAATCTCGCTTGATCTGGAAACACTTGATGCAGATCAGGCTCGTCCTATGGGGTTAAGCGCCGGTCGGTATGTAGTCATATCCGTCAAAGACACCGGAACGGGGATGAAGCCGGTGGTCATAAAACACATTTTCGAACCCTTCTATACTACACGCAAAAAAAGCGGAGGTACCGGCCTCGGGCTATCAATCACCCAGAACATAGTAAGACTCCACGGCGGAATAATTACTGTGGACAGTGCTCCTAACAAAGGTTCCACCTTCACAGTCTATCTGCCCTGCCACGGCATGGCGGAAGAGGAAATTATTCCCAATGTAAAGCCCGAACTGCACAGGGGCTCAGAGTCTTTGCTTATTGTCGATGATGACGACGACCTTGTGTACTCCGTCGGAAAACTATTCTCCAGACTAGGATACAAGGTCACCAGCACAACACGCAGCCGTGATGCTCTGGACATGTTCCGCAACAGACCGGACACATTTGACCTTGTATTAACAGACCAGATGATGCCGGACCTGACAGGGGTAGAACTGACACGCGAGCTATTAGCCATCCGCCCCGAACTTCCCGTCATCATGTATACCGGCTTTGAAGGTAGGGGAAACCTGTCACGCTACCCTAAAGACTGGCGTACGGTAGGTGTTGCAGCTTTCTTTTCAAAACCCTTCGACACGTCTGCGTTAAGTGCTGAGGTTCGCAACCAGCTAGACAAACAGCATTCCACAAGTGTTCATCAGTAGGGGGGGCTATGCGGGTACTTATTATCGATGACGATGAAAGCATGCGCTATGCGCTTGGCAGGGCTGTCAGGCGGCTGGGCTTTGAATCCTTAGCGGCAGAGACCGCGCAGGAAGGGCTTGAAAAAGCAATACAGCAATACATTGATGCCGTTTTTCTGGATGTGCGCCTGCCAGATTGTGATGGCCTGACTATTTTACCGCAGTTGGCGGAAATGCCCTCCCGCCCCGAGGTAATCATAATTACCGGAGCAGGAGACCCTGATGGTGCGGAACTGGCCATTACCAACGGAGCCTGGGACTACATTGAAAAAACAGCCTCCATTCAGGAAATCACGCTTACGTTGAAGCGTGCGCTGGATTTCAGACGAGAAAGAGTTTCGGCCCGCAAAGGATGTCCCGTTCGAATCCTGCGTCGCGACAGCATCGTCGGCGAAAGCCCTTCGCTGCTCCGCTGTCTGGATCAGGTCGCGCAATGCGCCCAGACTGACGCCAGTGTACTTATTACCGGAGAAACCGGCACCGGCAAGGAGTTGTTTGCCAGAGCAATACATGACAACAGCAGCAGAGCAGCACACCCGTTTGTTGTAGTTGATTGTGCAGCCCTGCCTGAACATCTGGTTGAAAGCATGCTCTTCGGTCATCGCAAAGGGGCGTTTACCGGAGCGGATAAAGACAGACTGGGGCTTGTTCAGCGCGCCGACGGAGGGACGCTGTTTCTGGACGAAATAGGTGAGTTACCCGTCCTTATGCAAAAAGCTTTTTTACGTGTTCTGCAGGAACGCAAAGTACGGCCCCTCGGCTCAGGTGAAGAAACAAGGTGTGACTTCCGCCTGGTTGCAGCCACCAATAAAGACATTGACAAAATGGTTACTACAGGTGCTTTCAGAGACGATTTACTATTCCGCCTGCGTTCTTTCCATATCGACCTGCCGTCGCTTCACGAACGCAAGCAGGACATCAGAGCGATTGCCAATGCCTACCTCGACAAGGAATATGCTCGCACCGGGCTGGAACGCAAAGGGTGTTATTCTGATTTCTTCGACATGTTACATGATTACGATTGGCCCGGTAATGTTCGAGAGTTACTGCACGCTCTTGACCACGCTCTAGCAGCAAGTATCAATGAATCATGCATATTTGCCAGACATCTGCCTCCGCAACTGCGTGCAAAAGTCACCCGCAACAGAGTCAGCCCTGCTTCCGCACAGAACACGCAAGACACGCCTGAAGCTGCCTGCGGGGTGGATCTCCTATGGAACCATTACAGTATGGAAGCGGAAATTCCGCCCCTGAATACTTTTCGCGAGTCTGTCATTCAACAGGCTGAAGCCCGTTATCTCAGGGGGCTGATGCTGTCAGTAAATAATTCTGTCCGCGAAGCCATACGAATTTCCGGCCTCTCGCAATCACGCTTGTATGCTCTGCTGAAAAAGTACGGCATTGCTACATCCTGAAGTTGAACTTCAAAACGCAAACAGCACATTGCATGCGCAGCAAGGTATTATTATACAAACAAGTTATACCTCGCCACACCAGTAGTGAGGTATAAATCTATCACGCCCAGCACCCAGCAGGACAGATACTCCGTTTATGCTGCTTCCTTCCTGAATCATCAGGAATCAACAAAAACTCAGTTCCGCCCTTTCTAAAGCTTACCTCTCTGCCCGCTTTCTTTTCTGGCAAAAAGACCGCCACCCCCATTCCTGCCGGACAGGAAAATCTTCTTATCAGAAAGTAAAACACACTGAGCGCTCAACTAGCACACTCTCCAACACCCTTAAATTTAACATGTATTCAATACAACACGATGGCATGACATGTGCTGAATAAGGTTCACCGCGTTTCTAGCTGCCCCTTCGGTAAAAGGTAGCAAGACGCGACTGTGTGGCCTCAAGCCGCAAGGGAGGATACCTGCCCCCGCAGGATATCCGGAAAACAGAACCTTTTCCGAGGAGCAGTACATGAACTCCAGCACCGTTACGCTTCATGTCCCCCAAAGGAGCAAAGTGGCAGGTAAGCTAGACTTCCTCCAGATGCTCTCAGGCGTCCTGTTAATTCTTTTTTTATGGGCGCACCTGTTACTGGTTTCCAGCGTCATCCTTAGCCCCAGACTGATGAATGCCATCGCGTGGTTCTTTGAAGCCACGTATATGGCCCAAGTGGGCGGTCCCATCATTTTTGCTCTCATGCTTTTCCATTTCATTCTTGCCGGCCGCAAAATGCCTTTTCAGACAAATGAACAACGTGCTTTCATAAAGCACGCAGGCATGTTGCGCCATAAAGACACGTGGCTGTGGCTCGCTCAGGTTGTCACGGCTCTCGTAATTCTGGTTATGGCCAGTATCCACATGTACGTAATCCTCACCGACTTACCCATCACTGCACAAAAAAGTGCGGCCCGCATCCAGCATGGCTGGCTTACTTTTTACCTTCTGCTTCTGCCCATGGCTGAAATCCATGTAGGCGTCGGCTTCTACCGTATCGGTGTCAAATACGGCTTCATTACACGCGAAAACCGCAGGTGGTTCCAGCGTGCAGAAAACGTCATGATGATCGGCTTTATTGCGGTGGGCCTGCTTACGCTTACCCGCTTCATGTTTCTTGACCTGATTTAATTGATTCAGCCACAGCAAGGGGTGTTCAATGCAAGTTATTTATACCGACGTTCTGTGCATAGGCGCAGGTCTTGCCGGTGAGCGTGTAGCCGTTGAAGCGGCTATGGCGGGTTTCGACGTTGTGTGTCTTTCAATCGTACCGCCACGGCGTTCGCACTCTTCGGCAGCTCAGGGCGGCATGCAGGCTGCGCTTGGTAACGCCATTATGGGCGATGGAGACAGTCCAGATGTTCATTTTGCAGATACCGTAAAAGGCTCTGACTGGGGATGTGATCAGGAAGTAGCAAGACTGTTTGCCGACACCGCTCCTCTGGTTATGCGCGAAATGGCCCACTGGGGTGTGCCGTGGAACCGCGTAGTGGCCGGAACACACACCTACTATAAAGGCGGCAAGCCTTTTGAAGCGGAAGAGAAAAAAGAAAAACACGGTCTCATCCATGCCCGTGCCTTCGGCGGCACTGCCAAGTGGCGTACCTGCTACACATCAGACGGCACAGGGCATTCCGTTCTCTACACTCTCGACAATATCTGCTTGCAGTACGGTGTAAACATCCATGACCGCGTTCAGGCGGAAGCCATCATCCATGACGGGCAAACCTGTATGGGCTGTATCGCCCGCTGCCTGCGCACCGGCGAGCTGATTGCCTACTTTGCCTCTGCAACGCTTATTGCCACGGGCGGCTACGGACGTATCTACCGTGCAACAACCAACGCTGTTATCTGTGATGGCGGTGGTCAGATTGCCGCGCTGGATACCGGCATCGTTCCCATGGGTAACATGGAGGCTGTCCAGTTTCACCCCACAGGCACCGTGCCTACCGATATTCTGGTAACAGAAGGCTGCCGCGGTGATGGCGGCACACTTCTGGATGTCAATGAATACCGCTTCATGCCCGATTACGAACCGGAAAAAGCAGAGCTTGCCTCCCGCGACGTTGTATCCCGCCGTATGACGGAGCACATGCGAAAAGGCCTTGGGGTAAAAAGCCCTTACGGCGACCACCTGTGGCTTGATATCCGCCACCTCGGTGAAAAGCACATCACCACCAACCTGCGCGAAGTATATGACATCTGCACCAACTTCCTCGGTGTGAACCCCATCCATCAGCTCATTCCCGTACGTCCCACACAACACTATTCCATGGGCGGCGTACGAACAGACAGAGACGGTGCGGCTTACGGCCTGAACGGGCTTTTCGCAGCAGGCGAAGCTGCCTGCTGGGACATGCACGGGTTTAACCGTCTTGGCGGCAACTCACTGGCCGAAACGGTCGTGGCCGGTCGCCACATCGGCAAAAAAATCGTGGAGTTCCTCCAAGGTCATTCCACGACATTCTCCACAGCGGCCATGCGCGATGCTGCAGCCAAAATGAGCCAGCGCATCAGCGATATCGCTTCAGGGCGTAAAGGCAAAGAAAGTGCCGTCGGTCTGCGTAACGAGATGCAGGACATCATGATGGAAGGTGTCGGCATTTTCCGTAATGAAAAAGACCTGAAAAACGCCGTGGATAAGCTTGTTGCACTCCTTGAGCGGTCTGAAAAAATCGGTCTGCAATCCAACAGCAAAGGATTCACGCCGGAAATGTCTCTGGCGCTTCGCGTGCCCGGCATGATCAAGCTTGCACTGTGCACCGCACACGGCGCGCTGATGCGTACGGAAAGTCGTGGTGCTCACACCCGTGAAGACTTCCCCGAGCGTAACGACCGCGACTGGCTGAATCGCACGCTTTCCTACTGGAAAGAAGGCGAGTCTCTGCCCACGCTGAAATACGAAGAAGCCTCACCCTACTTTGAAATGCCTCCCGGTGAGCGTGGCTACGGCGGCGGAAAAATCATCTACGCCGATATCCCGGAAGAAAAATTGAGAAAGCCCGACACTACGGCTGAAGCCAAGCCCGAAACCAAGTCAAAGAAAAAGGCATAGGAGGGATTCTTTATGAGTCGCAAACTTCACATAGAGGTATTCCGGTACAATCCCGCCATTCCGGACATCAAGCCGTACATGCAGTCGTTCTACATTACCGAATTTGACTCCATGACACTGTTCATCGCGCTGAACATCATCCGTGACGAACATGACCCTTCGCTTCAATTTGACTTCTGTTGTCGCGCGGGCATCTGCGGGTCATGCGGCATGGTCATCAACGGACGCCCTGCCCTTGCCTGCCACACGCAGACCAGAGACTTGCCCGACCATATCGTGCTGCACCCGTTACCGGTGTTCAAGCTGGTCGGAGACCTGTCTGTTGATACAGGCATCTGGTTCCGTGACGTAGGTACCCGCATTGAGTCATGGATTCACTCCAGCAAAGAGTTTGATCCGAACACCGAAGAAACCCGCATGGAAAACCAGCTCGCCAACGAAATATTCGAGTTGGACCGCTGCATTGAATGCGGGTGCTGTGTCGCAGCCTGCGGAACGGCAAGAATGCGCGAAAACTTCATCGGCGCAACATCCATTAACCGCATCGCCCGCTTCTATATGGATCCCCGCGACGATCGCAGCGAGGACGACTACTACGACCTCATCGGCAATGACGCCGGAGTGTTCGGCTGCATGGGGCTTTTAGCCTGTGAAGACGTATGCCCCAAAAAGATTCCGCTTCAGGACCAGCTGGGTATCATGCGCCGTATGCTGGCCGTCAACTCCGTTAAAGGCATTCTGCCCGCATCCGTGGTTAAAAAACTGCAACACAAGGGGTGCTGCCATGAAAAGCATTAAAGCTGGAGAATTGCACGCTGCCGTACGGGATATGATTCTGGATGCCAACCGCGTGCTTGGCAAAGACGTATACAACGCTTTTGAAACCTGCATGGCACAGGAAAGCACAGACTCCGGCAAAGAGGTATTGCGCCAACTGCTCGAAAATGCAGACCTTGCCGCCGAAACTGGGCTTGCCCTTTGTCAGGATACCGGCGTTGCCATCTTCTTTGTTGAGATGGGTGAGGACGTACGCATTGAAGGCGGCACACTGAAAGACACCCTGAACGCCGCTATGGTGGAAGCATATGACAAAGGCTACCTGCGTAAGTCTATGTGCCACCCGCTGACACGCAAAAACACCGGCGACAATACGCCTTCCGTTATCCATACCGAGATTGTCGCAGGCGATACCCTGAAAATCCGCTACATGGCCAAAGGCGGTGGCAGCGAGAACATGTCGCGCTGCACCATGCTTACTCCTGCTCAAGGTTGGCAGGGCATTAAAGACTTTGTCGTCAAACGCATGGCAGAAGCCGGCCCCAACCCCTGCCCGCCTACAATCGTGGGGGTAGGCATAGGCGGCACCTTTGACCTTGCGCCTACGCTGGCAAAAGAAGCGCTTTTCCGCCGGATTGATGAGGTTCATCCAGATCCTGAAATCGCAGCCATGGAAAAAGAACTTCTGGATGAAATTAATGCGCTGGGCATAGGCCCTATGGGACTTGGCGGCAAAACAACCTGCCTTGCTGTCAAAATTGCCATGCATCCTTGTCATATTGCCAGTCTGCCGCTGGCCGTCAACGTGCAGTGTCACTCTTCGCGGCACAAGGAGGTTGTATTCTAATGGCTACCTACTATCTGAACACTCCGCTGCGTGATGAAGACATGGTGCAGCTGAAAGCCGGTGATGTCGTTTTTCTGAACGGCGAAATCTACACAGCGCGTGATGCCGCACATAAACGAATGATGGACACGCTGGATAAAGGGGAGAAGCTGCCCTTTGAAGCTCAGGGTTCCGTTGTCTACTACGTAGGCCCCACCCCTGCCCCTCCCGGCCGTCCCATCGGTTCTGCGGGCCCGACAACCAGCGGCCGTGTAGACGTTTATACCCCACGCATGCACAGCCTCGGTGTCAAAGCCAGCATAGGCAAAGGCAAGCGTAATCAGGATGTTGTGGAGGCATTGAAAAAATACAAAGCCGTATACTTCGGCGCTACCGGCGGTGCCGGCGCACTCCTTTCGCAGTGCATCACCGCATCTGAAGTAGTCGCCTACGAAGAGTTAGGCCCCGAAGCCATCCGCCGCCTTACTGTTAAAGACTTTCCGCTGCTGGTCATCAACGACTGCCACGGCGGAGAATTGTACGTAAAACCCGCTCTTGACCGCTAGCAAGCAGGAGGATTCCGCTATGGCTCTGTTCACTAAAGAAGAAGCATTGAAATATCACGAAGTCCCCCGTCGCGGTAAGGTTGAGGTTATCCCCATCAAACCCTGCCGCAACCAGAAAGACCTTTCCATGGCATACTCACCGGGCGTTGCAGAAGCCTGCAAAGCCATCAAAGAAAATCCTGAGCTTGCCGAAGTCTACACGGGACGCGGCAATCTGGTGGCCGTAGTGTCCGATGGAACAGCAGTGTTGGGCCTTGGAAACATCGGGCCGTTGGCAGGCAAACCTGTCATGGAAGGCAAAGGTGTCCTCTTCAAAACATTTGCCGACATCGATGTCTACGACATCAACCTGAAAGCATCCAGCGCCGGCCAGATTATTGAAATTGTAAAAGCCCTTGAGCCTACCTTCGGCGGCATCAACCTTGAAGATATCAAGGCTCCTGAATGCTTCTACATCGAGGATACGCTCAAGCGGGAAATGAACATTCCGGTTTTCCACGATGATCAACACGGGACGGCCGTCATTTCCGGTGCGGGTCTTATTAATGCGCTGGAAATTACAAACAGAAAAGTTGAAGACATGAAGGTTGTTGTCGTGGGAGCCGGTGCAGCCGGTATCGCCTGCGCCAAATTCTACGTTGCTCTTGGCATTGATCCTGCCAACATCTTCATGTTCGATTCCCGTGGCCTGATCCACAAAGGTCGCACCGACCTGAACCCGTATAAAAAGCTCTTTGCGCAGGCACAGGATGCCGGCTCGCTGGCAGACGTAATGAAAGGTGCGGATATGTTCCTTGGCCTTTCCACTAAGAACCTTGTATCCAAAGACATGGTCCGTTCCATGGCAAAAGACCCGATTCTGTTTGCCATGGCGAATCCCGACCCTGAAATCTCTTACCCTGACGCAAAGGAAGCCAGCCCGAACTGCATCATGGGAACAGGCAGGTCCGACTTCCCCAATCAGGTTAACAATGTTTCCGGCTTCCCGTACATCTTCCGCGGTGCGCTTGACGTAGGCGCTGCTGAAATCAACGAAGAGATGAAAGTAGCTGCTGCGCAATCTTTAGCCGCACTGGCCAAAGAACCCGTTCCTGCTGAAATCTGCGACATGTACGGCGTCAAAGAACTTACGTTCGGCGTTGATTATGTCATTCCCAAGCCCCTCGATCCACGCGTGCTGGTGTGGGAAACCCCCGCGGTGGCACAAGCTGCTATGGACTCCGGTGTTGCGAAAAAGCCCATTGCCGACATGGAAGCGTACAAAAAACAGCTCACCCAACGCTTTAATGAGTCGCGCAAGCGCATTGCCGGAGTTGTAGAAAGCTACGGCCTCTAAACTCCCGACCTAGGGTGTCCGTATTTCCTGCCATTAATACGGACAGTTATTTGGCCATCCCGCACCTGCTGCAGGATGGCCCTCTCCCCTCACGCGCCCAAAACCAGCCGGATGAATCCTTCCGGCAGGAGGATAGAGTAATGAAACGCGTATTGCAGATATTAGGCCTTACAACTTTCATTCTAATTATTGCTTTTGGTGTAGCTTTTGCCGCTGCGGAAGGCGGGCAGGACATGACCAAGGCTTACCTTACTCTGGCCACGCTGGCAGTAGCCGCTGTTCTCTTTTTCACAGAAGTCATCCCGCTGCCCATCACAGCCATGCTGGTGCCTGTTACTCTTTCAATTTTCAATATCGTTCCGGCAAAGGCGGCTTTTGCCAACTTCGGTAATAGCTGGGTGGTCATCTTCATGGCTATGTTCATTGTAGGTGAGGCAACCTTTATTACAGGCTTTGCAGACAAAGTAGGCAAAATGACCGTTAAGCTGTCAAAAGGCAGCGAGGTACGCCTTCTCATATTCTCCATGGTCTCCGTAGGTGTTTTATCTGCCTTTCTGAGCAACACTGGAACCACCGTTGTGGCAATTCCCATGATTATGGGCATGTGCGCCAGTGCAGGCATCCGCCCCGGCAAGGTACTGATGCCGGTAGCATTTGCAGCCAGCCTTGGCGGCACCATGACTCTTGTCGGTACGCCTCCCAACGGCCTCATAAACTCCGTGCTGGAAAAAATGGGCCCTGCCGGTATTCAGCCTTTCGGATTCTTTGAGTTCGCAAAATTCGGCATCATTCTGTTCATTGTGGGTATTGCGTACTACGCACTCATCGGACACCGCATGCTGCCTGATTCAGACGCTGAATGCCATTTGGACGATGAGGAAATCGAACGGCCTAAGCGTCCTGAAAAAATGATTTGGTCGCTGCTTATCTTCCTTTTCGTAGTTGTTGCTATGGCTACCAACTTTCTGCCGCTGGTCACTGCCGCCGTACTGGGTGCATGCCTTGTGGTAATTACAGGCTGTATGACCATGCGCGAAGCCTTCCGCAGTATTGACTGGGTGACCATCTTCCTGTTTGCAGGCATGCTCTCCATGAGTACGGCAATGGACAAATCCGGCGCAGCGGCCCTTATCGCAGAAAGTGTTGTCCAGCACGTCAGCAACCCGTACGGTATAATGTTCGTCACCTGTTTGCTGACCATCTGTATCACCAACTTCATGTCAAACACCGCGACTGCTGCGCTTATGGCGCCTCTGGCAATTCCGATCGCCATGCAAAGCGGTATCAGCCCGCTGCCGCTGGCCATGGGCATCGCCATGTCCGCTTCAGCATGCTTTCTGACCCCTGTCGCTACGCCGCCTAACACAATCGTACTTGGCCCCGGCAAGTACTCCTTCCTTGATTACGTCAAGGCCGGCTGGCCGCTGCAGATCATCAGCCTGATTCTGAGCGTTCTTTTAATCCCCATGATCTGGCCCTTCTAGGGCACACGGCAGGCAGAAAGAATCATGAGCAATACAATAGTTAAAAAAGAACGGCTGATTCTCGGGCAGACAAGCAAGCTTGTCATCGAAGCGCCGCATATAGCGGCAAAGGCAGAGCCAGGCAGCTTCATCATACTCCGCGTGTGTGAACAGGGGGAGCGCATCCCCCTTACCATCGCAGATACGGATAAAGAAAACGGCACCATTACCATTGTATATCTGGTGTTAGGTAAAAGTACCGCATTGCTGGAAGAACTGAATGAGGGCGACCAAATCCTTGATCTGTGCGGTCCTCTAGGCAAAGCCACACATATCGAGTCCGGCGGCACTGTAATCTGTGTGGGCGGCGGTACCGGTATAGCCGCCATGCACCATATTGCCAAAGGCCACCATCGTGCGGGTAACCATGTAGTAGCCATAATCGGTGCACGAACCAAGGAACTGCTGCTTTTTGAAAAAGAACTAAAAGCCTTTGCCCCAGAGGTGCTCATCTCTACTGATGATGGCAGCTACGGGCGTAAAGGGTTGGTGACCGAACTTCTTAAAGAAAGGCTGGAAGCCGATAAAAGCATTACCGAAGTTGTCGCCGTAGGCCCTGTGCCCATGATGGAGGCAGTTGCACGTACAACAGAACCTTTCGGGGTAAAAACAACTGTCAGCCTGAACTCGATCATGGTGGACGGCATAGGCATGTGTGGAGCCTGCCGTGTGACTGTAGGCAACGAGACCCGTTTCGCCTGTGTAGACGGGCCGGAATTTGACGGACACAAGGTTGACTTTGCCGAACTGCGTCAACGTCTAGGAGCGTTCAAAGTTCTGGAGCGGGAATCATACGATCATCATTGCAGGTGCAGATGTAATGAAAACAAATAAAAAACAATTAAGACCCCGTGTCCCTATGCCTAACCAACCACCGGATGAGCGCATAGGCAATTTCGACGAAGTCGCCTTAGGGTACACACTGGAAATGGCAAAGGAAGAGGCAGAACGATGCCTGCAATGTAAGAAACCCAAATGCGTAAAAGGCTGTCCTGTTGAGGTTCCTATCCCGCAGTTCATTGAAAAGCTTACGCAAGGCGACATAGACAGCGCTTATGCCGTATTTAAAAGCACAAACAGCCTGCCTGCTGTGTGCGGCCGAGTCTGTCCGCAGGAAATTCAATGCGAAGGTGAGTGCATCCTGAATGTTAAAGGTCATCCAATAGCTATAGGCCGGCTGGAACGCTTTGTTGCTGACGAGTATATGCATCGGGATGCCTGCGGACTGATCACCGGCAAGCCAGAATGTCCGCTTATCGACCCTGAAAAAAAGGTTGCCTGCATCGGCAGCGGCCCTGCCAGCCTGACTGCTGCAGGTTATCTTGCTGGCCGTGGATGCAAAGTGACTGTTTTCGAAGCGCTGCATGAGCTTGGCGGTGTTCTTGTCTATGGTATTCCGGAATTCCGGCTACCCAAGGAAAAAATCGTCGCCAAGGAAATCAACGCACTGAAAGAGCTTGAAGTTGAATTTGTCCGCAACCGCGTAGGTGGCAAGACATTCTCAATCAAAGAGCTTTTTGCTGCTGGCTACAAAGCGGTCTTTATTGGAGTCGGTGCCGGATTACCCAAGTTTCTGGGCATTCCCGGCGAAAACCTAAATGGCGTTTTTTCTGCCAATGAATACCTTACCCGTGTCAATCTGGGCAGAGCTTACAGCTTTCCCGACTTTGATACCCCTATAATCAAGGGTCGCAGAGTAACCGTATTCGGCGGCGGAAATGTAGCAATGGATGCAGCCCGAACAGCCAGAAGGCTTGGTGCCGATTCTGTCCACATCGTCTACAGGCGCACTGTAGCTGAAATGCCGGCACGCCACGAAGAAGTAGATCATGCCATAGAAGAAGGGATAAAAATGCAGGAGTTATGCTCTCCTATTGCCTTCATGCCTGACGAAGAAGGTAATCTGGGCAGCATAAGACTTCAGCAGATGCAACTGGGAGAGCCTGATGATTCAGGCAGGCGGCGGCCTGAGCCTATAAAAGGAAGTGAGTTGATACTGTCCACAGACCTAGCCGTCATCGCCGTTGGAACACGCTCAAATCCAGTCTTGCTTGAAGCTGAGCCAGAACTGGCTCTGAACAAGTGGGGCTACATTAAGGTAGACAAGCAAACCTGTGAAACAAGCATGTCCGGTGTGTTCGCAGGTGGAGACATCGTAACAGGTGCAGCAACGGTCATCCTAGCCATGGGAGCAGGCCGAACAGCTGCCAAAGAAATCGCCCGCAGGATTGGTTGTCATCCCGACGACTAGCCCTTATGCCCCGCCCGCTGCCGCCCGTCATCCAGTACGGCGGCAGCGGCATACGAGTGCTTTGCCTAATTATTTGTGATCAGGTGCTTCAAAAATTAACGTTTGTTCGGCTAATTATGTATTTTTTTGCTGCTGTTCTGTTCTGACAACTGCTCACCCTGCCTGTACTTCGACGATATCATAGGCCTTTAACAATATTTTTTTAAAGAATCTAATATTCCGCTACAAGTCTCATTTTTTCGCAGATGAGTTTGACTTCCACTTGCTAGTCATCAAGCTCGGCTCAAAGGACTTGCAGGCTGCTGTAGACACAATTGGCCTGATGTATCCTCCCGATCCTGCATCCACCAGCTTTTCTACTATCGGCGGAAACATTGCTGAAAATGCAGGTGGCATCCGAGCTGTTAAATACGGCGTAACCAAATAGTATGTAATGGGACTTGAGGTTGTTCTGCCCACCGGCGAAGTGGTGCGTACCGGCTCTAAGTGTATCAAGGACGTCGTGGGGTATAACCTGACAGAGCTTTTTGTCGGTTCTGAAGGTGCGCTGGATGTCATCACCAAGGCCGTCATAAAAGTTGTGCCTAAACCCGAAGCCCGTCGAACCATGACTGCCACATTCTCTACTCTGGAAAAGGCAGCCGAGGCCGTAAAAGCCGTATACGCCACCGGCGTACGCCCTGCTATGCTGGAGTTCCTCGACCGCATTTCGGTTGAAGCAATAGTAAAAAGCACCAGTTTTGAAGCTACTCCGGAAGAGGGAGCATTGTTGTTAATGGAAGTGGACGGAGCAGAAGCTGCTCTTGATTCTGACGTATTAAAAATCCAGAAAGCCTGCGAAGGCTACGACTGCATCACTTTCCGCAAGGCAGAAACCGAAACAGACCGCGAAGAGTTGTGGAAAGCCCGCCGGGCTTTGTCTTTTGCTTTAACGGAAATCTCCAACCAGTGGGAAAATGACGACATCTCTGTGCCCATCGCCCGCATTCCCCAGATGATCCGCAAACTGGACGAAATCACAGAACGCCACAACATCATCATTGCAAACTTCGGCCATTACGGTGATGGCAACATTCATATAGGCATGACCATCGGCAAAGGCGGCAGGCCTTTCCCGATGGTTGCCAAGGATGAAGTTATCAAAGCTGTTGTGGAGATTGAAGGGCGCATCGCAGCCGAACATGACATCGGTTGCGTTAAGGCGCATAACCTGCACTGGAATATAGATGCCCCGACCCTTGCCATGATGCGCAGCTTTAAAAAGCTGCTTGCCCCCAAAGACATTCTTAATCCCGGCAAAGTAATGCCCCGCGAGGTGTAGTGCCATGTCTAGAAAAAAAGCTGCCGATCTTTCACGGCTTCTTACTATCGCGCAGGAAGAAGCGCATAAATGTATCCGCTGCGGATAGTGTCGCACGGTCTGTCCAGTCTTCAGGGAAGAACCCGCAGAGCGCTATACTGCCCGCGGCAAAATTGCCATAGCGGTAGAAGTTCTAAGGGTAATCTGAAGCTGACGCCACGTGTACGTGAAGCTTTTGACAACAGCCTGCTGTGCACAGGCTGCGCCAGCCAGTGTTCCAGCGGAGCCAGAGCCGACAAAGTAATTATGGCCGTTCGCCGGACATTTGCTGATGAACTGGGCTTGCCTCTTGTCAAAAAGGCTCTGGGAAAGACGCTTACACAACCCGGTATGGCTTTGGATCTAGGTGCTAGGATCGATGCAGTTCTTCAGCCGCTGGTTTTCAGGGGAATTCCCGAAGACAGCGGCTTGCTGCCGCGATTTGCCCTGCCTCTGGTAGATGGTAATCAATATGTTCCCAAGGTTGCATCCAAGCCGCTCCGCAGCCGTGTCCGCAGGGCAGGCAACGCCGGTCAGCCGGAGGTCATATACTTCACGGGATACATGGCCAATTACGCCATGACTGAGATTGCGGACAACACCGTAAAATTGCTGAATACAGCAGGTGTAACTGTGACCGTACCGGAAAAACAGGCATGCTGCGGCATGCCCATGCTGGTCAGCAGAGACGCTGATTCCGTACGTAAGCAGGCAGAGCGTAATGTTAAAGCTCTTGCCGGAACACGTGGCCCCATCGTGGTAACCTGTGCTTCATGCGGCCATATGCTTCAGCACGGGTATCACGAGGTGCTGGGCGATAACGCAGAACTGAAGGCCGATCTGGACGACATTGCCGCCCGCACAACGGACATAATCACCTATCTGGTCAACGTCGTGGGTGAAGAGCAACTGTCCAGGTTGCTGAACCGTAAAAAGCCCGCCACGGTGACGTACCATGACCCATGCCACCTAAGGAAAGCGCAGGGAGTTACGGAAGAGCCGCGCAAACTGCCCTCACTTATTCCAGATGTCTATTGTAAAGAAATGAAGCAACCTGAAGCCTGCTACGGACTGGGTGGTACATACTGCATCGCTCATATGGAGCGCTCAAAGTCCATTCAGGCCAAAAAAATTGATGACGCACAGCAACCGGTGCAGACCGCATTGCCACAGCCTGCCCAGGCTGTATCATGCTACTGCGTGACGGTATCCGGCGTGGCCCTAATACTGCAATGTGCGCAAAACACATCGTAGAACTGTTAGCCGAAGCATTATAAAAGGCTAACATCATCAAGCCCCAAACGGCGCAGGAGGGCAACCCTCTCGCGCCGTTACTTTTTACCTTCTTTCCGAAACTGGCGAGTTAAACTTAGCATTGCCACAAAAAAGTAAACACCAAGTGTGTCCCCGCCATATTTGGCAGAGGATTAGGCAAGCCACTTTTATGTATTCTTTATTGAAACTCTAAAAAGTGACAAGACATTGCCAACTACATGAGCGATGTCCTGCTGGCGATTGCAATAACATCCAATATAATGTTAAAGTTATTATTGCTTATTTTACAAAACTACATAACAAGCTCATTTTAATATATACATGAAAAAACAAGACTCATGACCATGTATTATAATTATACAAATTAATATTCAGATGACTACATAACAAAATAAATTACACCCACTGTAACTGCACAATGCAATTTCAAAATTCAACTATCTGCCAATAAAACTAAGCAATTCTGGTTAAAGTATTTTTTAACCATGTTATGAAACAAACAGCAGCCCTCAAGAAAAAATAAAACATATCACAGAGCCGCAATACCCTGCGACATACACAATGCACCATCAGGCCAACGCTATTTCACTTAGCATTTCATCAGTTAGAACTAATACAAGGGCTCGTGTTCAATATAGTCTTTGTGTGCTCTGTATCTTTTAGCTTTTCTCGCAACCGTAGCTTGACTAACGCCAAGCTCCTTTGCTGTTTTATAGGTGCTGCCCGTTCTCTCCAGCGAGGCTAAAATCAATTCTTTTTCTAAGGATTCTACTGCATCGTTAAGTCTCACCGGCCTATGTTCTCTTTGCCTTTTACCCGTAGAACTAATGGATTCAGGCAGACAGTCTAGCCCGACGACTTCAGTTTCCGAAAGTTCAAACATCAACTCAATACAGGTTTTCAGTTCTCGCAGGTTTCCGGGCCAGGAATGCTCGCATAGAGCCTCCAGCACGGCAGGAGAAAGCAACCTTTTTTTGCCGGCATCTCGTTGGATACGCTTGAGGAAGAAGTCCACCCAGATTTTAATCTGCTGCGGATTCCCTCGAAGGGCAGGAAGTGTGACTACGAGCCCGCACAACCTGTAATACAAATCGCGCCGGAATTTACCAGAGTGTAACAAGCTATCTAAAGAATGGTTTGTGGCTGCAATCACCCGTATATCGGGAATGATCTGTTGCCGTCCCCCCACTCTACGGTATCCACTGCCATCAAGCAGATGCAGAAGTTTAACCTGCATTGCCAAGGGTAATTCCGCCACTTCATCAAGAAAGACCGTTCCCCCTTCAGCCAGATCAACCACGCCGAGTTTGCCAGCCTGCTTTGCGCCAGTAAAAGCTCCACCTTCGTACCCGAACAGTTCCGCTTCAAGTAGGTCAGGGGGAATAGCACCACAGTTAACCGGCACAAAGGGCTTACTTTGGCGATAACTCAACTCATGTATGCGAGAGGCTGCAAAGGTCTTTCCAGTGCCGGTCTCCCCCAGCAATAAAACGGGATGGTTAACGGACGCAGCTTTTGCCAATTCGCGCTGGACTCCGGTAAGATCGCTGGATGGCACCTCAAAAGTGAAATAATCATCTTTTCCCACCCGCTCATTATATGCTCTTGCTTCCCATTCATACCGCAAAAGCTTTTTCTGCAACTCCTCAATCTCAGTCATATCGCGAATGCACGCTATAACTCCCCACACTTCTCCAGCCTGATTATAAATCGGTGTACTCGTATTCAGGCAACGTATTCCACTTCTATAAACATCAAACATTGTTACTGGTTGCTTAGCCTCCATGGCCTTTAAAGTCACAGCTGTCTCCGTATACCCTAGTTCCACGGCAGACAGAACGTGCATCCCGGTAACATCTGATGCCTTGATACCGGCAATCCTCTCCATAGCTTTATTAACGCGAACAGTAATGCCGTGGCGGTCAATGACCCATATCCCGTCGTATAAAGAGTCGAGAAGCGTCTCCAATTCGTGAGAACACATCCCAAGGTCTTCAACGTCTCCTCCGTCTTCCGCAAGGAGAACAACTCTCTTTTGAAGGCTATCATCCCCCCATACCCACCTCATCGTATAGCACGAGGTATCTTTAAACCGGACTGTGACCATCCTCATCTCTTCTACGGACTGAACAGCCCTTCTTACCCCCTGTTCACACAAACAATTCAAAAATGATTCTTCCCGCTCAAGTAGTTTACGAAAATCAACAGTTACATAGCGCTGTAAATTAACGCGTTCAATTTTCCAATCATCTCCAGAGACTACAACATACCCAACCATATTGAGCCACCTCGTCCGAAAACTCTTTAACCGCCGTTATACAAGCTTTTACACCACACTTATAATGCAGTGTTGCATTATTTTTCAGAGTAAAACAAGTAAATTCAAGAAAGAACTACCTACAGCAATTCATAAATGACTCAATACAATCTTCAAGCAAGTCAAACATCCGTTAAAAACAATTACATTTCAGATAATTAAGCACACAGACAAAAAAATGGCACACTACATGCTCTTACCATCCCACAAAGCGCAATCAATTACCGATCTCACAATACAATCGGAAGCGCGAGTTGAGAAACCATTCACCTCATTATCGCAGTGCCATTTCCTGCGACTATCTGAAATTTAAGGAGTGTTTCATGATCATCGGTGTACCGAAAGAGATTAAAGCTAACGAACACAGAGTTGCCATCACCCCCGCAGGAGTTGAAGCTTTAAAGACTGAAGGACATACAATTTTAATCGAGAAAAATGCAGGCATAGGCAGCAGAATTACCGACAAGGAATACATGGACGCTGGCGCTGAAATTTTACCAGCAGCAAAGGATGTCTGGAGCAAGGCTGATATGGTTCTGAAAGTAAAGGAGCCGTTACCTGCTGAGTATCCTTACTTCAGAAAGGGCTTATTGCTGTTCACCTACCTGCACCTTGCGGCAGAACCTGCCCTGACAAAAGCTCTGATTGATTCCGGTGTAACCGCGATAGCGTATGAAACCATCCAACTTAAAGACGGCAGCTTGCCCCTGCTTGCTCCTATGTCTGAAGTTGCCGGCAGAATGGCAACGCTGGTCGGCACATCTTTATTAAGCAAGCACCACAACGGGGCTGGTATCCTGCCCAGCGGAGTGCCTGGTGTACCTCAGGCTCATGTGGTTATCGTAGGCGGTGGTGTTGTCGGTATAAACGCAGCGCAGATGGCTATGGGCGTCGGTGCTAAAGTCACCATTCTTGATACCAATCTTGATCGCCTGCGGTATCTTGATGAGCTTTATGGCGCTCGTATTTCCACCATGTACTCTACGCGCAGCGCACTTGCGGAACTTTCAGCAGATGCAGACTTGCTGGTCGGTGCAGTTCTGATTCCCGGTGCAAAAGCTCCAAAGCTCATTTCGGAAGCGATGGTAAAAGCAATGAAGCCCGGCAGCGTCATCGTAGACGTAGCGATAGATCAGGGCGGCTCTGTTGAAACAATTGACAGAGTGACCACTCACGCCGAACCAACTTACCTTAAGCATGAAGTTGTCCACTACTCTGTTGCCAACATGCCCGGTGCAGTGCCCAGAACTTCAACCTTTGCACTTACCAACGCAACTCTGCCTTACGCAATCCAGCTTGCCACCGCAGGTTGGAAAAAAGCATGCAGCCAGAACAAACCGTTAGCACTCGGAATCAACATCGCAGACGGTAAATGCACGTACAAAGCCGTTGCAGAGGCTTTCAACCTGCCGGTTTATGACGTGGAAGAAGTCCTTGTTTAACCTTACCAGCACAAACTGTAACTTTTAGCACTTTGATTAAAGGATGATACACATGAGCCAAAAAGTAAAAATGACTCCAAGCGAAGCGATTGTAGAAACTCTGGTCAAAGAAAACGTTACACACGTTTCCGGTATTGTTGGTTCTGCGTTCATGGATATGCTCGACCTGTTCCCGACTGCGGGCATCAATTTTATTCCGGTACGCCATGAGCAGACTGCGGCCCATATGGAAGACGCGTACTCACGCGTTTCCGGCCGTTGCGGCGTATGTACCGGCCAGAACGGCCCCGGCATCACCAACATGGTTACATCAGTTGCAGCAGCCACCCATGCGCACACTCCGGTTGTTGTGCTCTCTCCGTCTGCCGGGACAGTCAGCGTAGGCTGGGACGGCTTTCAGGAGTGCGATCAGGTAAACCTGTTCCGCCCCATTACCAAAGCTGTCGTACGGGTACCGCATCCCAAGCGTGCCGCAGACTGCCTCCGGACGGCGTTCCGCATTGCTTACGCGGATCGTGGTGCAGTTTTGTATGATATCCCGCGCGACTATTTTTATGGAGAGCTTGAAGAGCGTATTCTTGAGCCTCATCAGTACCGCGTTTCCGCCCGCGGCTGCGGTTCGCTTGAAGACATTAAAAGAGCGGCCAGCTTGTTGAGGCAGGCTAAGCGCCCTGTTATTCTTGCCGGTCGCGGTGTTGTAGATGCTGACTGCAAGCAGGTAATTGCCGAAATTTCAGAATTCATTTCGGCACCTGTAGGTGTCACTTACCTGCACAACGACGCTTTTGACTGCGAACACAGCAACTTTGTCGGCCCCATCGGCTACATGGGCTCGAAAGCTGCGATGAACATGCTTAAGGACGCGGATGTGGTCCTTGCTGTAGGCACACGCCTTTCAGTTTTCGGCACCCTGCCTCAGTATGACATTAACTACTTTACCGGCAATGCCAAAATAATTCAGATTGATATCAATCCCAAACACATCGGCAGAACCCACCCCGTGGAAGTAGGCATCTGCGGTGATGCAGGTGAATCAAGCACGGAAATTCTGAATGCACTCAGAGCAGGTGAAAGCGTTCCTCCCAAGCTGCAGTATATTGAAGAAATGAAAAAGCAGCAGGCAGCATGGGAAAAAGAAATCCACGACCTTGCCATGAAAGATGCAAATCCCATCAATCCTCGCCGTGCGCTGATGGAAATGCAAAAAGTGCTTCCCACTGACTCCATTGTAACCACAGATATCGGTAACGTTTCTTCTACTGCAAACAGCTACCTGAAGTTCACCGGTAAAGGCATGCACATTGCGGCTTTGACCTTCGGCAACACCGGCTTTGCGTATCCGGCAGCGCTCGGTGCGCAGCTGGCACGGCCTGAAGCCCCTGTTGTTGCAGTCATCGGTGACGGCGCATGGGGCATGAGCCTGCACGAAGTAAGCACCGCAGTGGAGCAGAACCTGCCAGTAGTCGCTTGTGTATTCCGCAACGGCGCATGGTGCGCAGAAAAGAAAAACCAAGTCGACTTCTTCAACAACCACTTCATCGGTGTTGATATCCCTGTTCCCGCAAGCTTTGCCAAAGTTGCAGAATCTATGGGTGCTCAGGGTATTACTGTAAATTCACCCGGTGATGTGGGTATGGCTGTTGAAAAAGCCATCAAAGACAAAAAGCCCACTGTTATCGAAATAGTGGTCGATGGAAGTGCTCCCTTCCTTGCACCGCCTTTCCGCCGCGATGCATTCCAGATGCCTGTAAGACACCTGTCGAAGTACGCTCACCTCGACCATAAAAACTGGTAACAGCCCGAAGTTGATGTCGGCAGGAATTCCTGCCCTGCCGACATCAACACTAAAAGGAGTAGCTATGAAACCTGACCAATATATTGAAAGGGATAAGTCCTTTGTCTGGCACCACCTTGTTCAGCACAAACCATATCTTGATGGTGAGCCGCCTATTTTTGTCAAAGGCGAAGGGTGTACCTTAACCAACATCCATGGCAAAGAATTTCTTGATGCAGTTTCCGGCGGGGTATGGTGCGTAAACGTAGGCTACGGTCGCGATAGAATCGCCCGTTCTGTTTACGAGCAGCTGAGCACAATGCCGTACTACGCACTGACCGCAGGCAATCTGCCCGCGATTGAACTTGCTGAAAAGGTTGTAAATCTTATGCCGGGTTTGCCCCGCAGAGCCTTTTTCTCAAACAGCGGCTCCGAAGCTAACGAAAAAGCTTTCAAGATGTCCCGTCTGTATGCCCAGCTCACAGGCAGCAAACAGAAAACAAAAATCCTTTACCGCCACAGGGACTATCATGGAACAACCATTGCGGCATTGTCTGCTACCGGGCAGGAAGAGCGTCGGGCAGGTTTCGGTCCTTTAGTTCCTGATTTTGAAATGGTGCCCGAAGCTTTCTGCTATCGTTGCCCCTTTGGCAAAACATACCCGAACTGTGAAATTGACTGCGCAAAGGCGGTAGAAAGCAAAATCCTTGAATTCGGGGCAGACAGAGTCGCTGCATTTATTGTAGAGCCGATTACAGCAGGCGGCGGTATTCTTGAACCGGTGAAAGAATATTTCCCCATGGTTCAGGCTATTTGTAAGAAGCACGACGTCCTTTTGATCATGGATGAGGTTGTATGCGGCTTTGGCCGGACAGGTACCTGGTTCGGCTATCAGCACTTCGATGTGCAGCCTGATATCGTGACAATGGCCAAAGGGATGGCCAGTGCTTACCAGCCCATATCCTGTACCGTGGCCAGCAATCAAATTTTTGATGCTTTCGTAACCGAGCCTTCAGATAAGTTTGGCTACTTCCGCGACATCAGCACGTACGGCGGCTGTGCTGGTAGTTGTGCAGCAGCTCTGGAAAACATCAAAATTATCGAAGAAGAAAATCTGCTCAACAGAGTGAAGGAAGCCGGCAAGTATCTCTTTGATCGCCTGCATGAACTGAGTGACATGCCTTATGTGGGTGATATCAGAGGTAAAGGCCTGTTTGCAGGCATTGAATTTGTTAAAAACAAAAAGACCAAGGAACCCGTTGACGAAGGCTTTGTAGCCGGCATTCTTGGTCATGCCTATCAGAACGGTATCCTTCTGGGCCGTATGAACAGAAGCGTTCCGTTATTGAACAACGTACTGACAATGTCTCCGGCATACATCGTTACAAATAATGAAATTGATCGCATCGTAGATGCAATCCGAGCGGGTATCGAGGCCCAGACGACCCCTTAAATTGAACGGGCTTTGGTGCGTAACATGCGCATCAAAGCCCGTTTTTCATACAATCACGAAGAAAGGAGTGCTAATGCTAAAGACGATAGTTACCTATGTACTCGACAACTTTGAAGCAATGCTCTGTAAGGTACTTCTCATTTTCTTTGTTACCATCCTGTTTCTTCAAATTATATTCAGATGTTTTCAATGGCCACTTACGTGGACTGAAGAAGTTTCAAGATTTGCATTTCTCTGGTTCATTCTTTTCGGCGCAAGCTATGCAACACGAAAAGCAGCCTTGAACAGAGTAACACTCCAATTTTCAAAATTTCCTGCTAAGTTTAAAAACGCATGCCTGCTACTTGCAGACGCAATCTGGCTGATTTTTGCTCTTATCATGGCATACCAGGGCTATCTGCAGGTGCTTGATCTGGCAGAATTCCCTTACTTTACTCCGGCTTTGGACTGGAGCCTGAGTTGGGTCTACATCGCTTTTCCTATCAGCTTTTCGCTCATGGCCATACGCATCGTTCAGGTCAATGTGCTTCACTACGCTTTTGGACAAAACATCGCCGACCCTGATCAGGAGGCAATTCAAGACAGTAAAAACGCCCTCTCAGAGGAAGGTGAGTAAGTTATGTCCCCTACAGAAATCGCTGAAGTCCTTTTTGCTGTTTTTGCAGTACTTCTTTTACTCGGTGCTCCCATCATGGTCGCCCTTGGCATTGCGGCCATGGCGGTATTCATTCTGCAAGGAACAGACCTTGGCGTTCTTATTCAGATGGCTTCGTCTTCGCTGTCTTCTTTCCCCCTGATGGCTCTACCTTGTTTCATTCTTGCCGGAGCATTGATGGAATGTGCCGGTATATCTAAACGACTTGTCAAAATTGCCGAAAACATCGTCGGGCCAACCCCAGGCGGCCTAGCCGTTTCCACCGCTCTGGCATGTGTTTTCTTCGGGGCAATTTCAGGCTCGGGCCCGGCAACTACAGCCGCGGTGGGTATGCTTATGATTCCCGCCATGACCAGAAAAGGCTACAGCCCCGGTTATGCCGCAGCTGCCACTGCGACTGCCGGCGGAGTTGGAATTATCATTCCTCCCTCAATCCCGATGGTCATCTACGGTGTCGCCGGTCAGCAGTCGATTTCCAAAATGTTTATGGCCGGTATTATCCCGGGTGTAATGATTGCGCTGGGTTTAAGTCTTACGCACATGTTCCTGTGCAGAGCACACCGTAATGGTGAGCATAGCTGGTCACTTTCCAAACTTTTCGCGTCACTTAAGGAAGGCTTCTGGGCTATTACGGCCCCGGTAATAATCCTCGGCGGCATTTACGCCGGTATATTTACACCGACTGAAGCCGCCGTTGTGGCAATATTTTACACGTTGTTCGTCGGCTTTTTCATCCATAAGGAAATAAAATTTAAAGCAATTAAACGTTCTCTTGAAACCACAACCTGGCTCTCGGGGCGTGTTCTAATCATTGTCTTCACGGCGTACGCCTTTGGCAGAGTTCTGACCGAGTACAGAATCCCGATAGAAATAGCGAACTGGATACTTAATTACACAAATAATGTTTACGTAGTGTGGGCATTAGTAGTCACCTTCCTTATTTTTATCGGTATGTTCATGGAAACATTGGCAATTATCCTACTAGTCACACCAGTATTGCTTCCTGTCATGCAGGCCTTCGGCGTGGACCCTACGCATTTCGGTGTCATTCTGGTCTGCTGTTGCGGAATCGGATTCTCTACTCCTCCGCTGGGTGAAAACATGTTTGTAGCATCAGGGATAGCTAACGAGCCACTGGAGAGAGTTGCCATGAAAGCCATTCCCTTAGTGTGCGTCAATCTCAGCGTCGTTTTCCTGCTTGTAGTATTCCCGCAATTAGTCCTCTGGTTGCCAGAATTGATCGGGAATTAACACCAACCTTTGCAACTGAACATGCAGGCATACCTAATATAAAAAAGGAGAGACACATGAAAAAAGTCCTATTATGTCTGGCGTTAAGTATTGCAGTAATTATTGCTGCCATCAGTACAGCCAATGCCAAAACCGTTATGAAAATGGCCATTGGTGACCCCGAGAATTCTGAAATGGGAGTCGTCGGCAAAAGCTTTAAAAAGTATGTGGAAGAACAGACCAACGGAGAGTTGGAAGTTCAACTTTTCTTTGCCAGCGCCCTCGGCAGCGAAACAGAGACTATCCACAATGTCAGACGCGGCACATTGGACTTTACCATTGCAGGTATCGCAAACTATGTACCGTTTGTAAAAAAACTTGGGGTACTTACCCTTCCCTATCTCTTTGACGGGCTGACAGACGTTGTTGAGGCGACGAATGGCTCTGCACATGAATTGCTTAACGGTTATGCGGTGAAGGAAGGAGGTTTCCGGATTCTGACATGGACCTACACAGATTTTCGCTACATATCGAACTCCAAGGGCCCCATCACCAAACTGGCAGATATAAAAGGGATGAAGTTTCGTGTTCCGCAAAGTGCTGTTCTCCTAGCTAGCTACAAGGCCTGGGGCGCAAACCCCGTACCGATTTCCTGGTCTGAAACGTTTACGGCCCTGCAACAGGGAGTAGTTGACGGTCAGTGTTATGGATATATCGGATTCAACGCCATGAAGTTTGCTGAAGCAAACCAGAAGTTTATTACAGAAGTGCATTATACCTATCAGCTTCAGCCGCTTAGCGTCAGCGAACGGGTATTCCGCAAACTTTCACCGGAATACCAGCAGATCATTATTGATGGCGGCAAGGTTGCTCAGAAAGCCGTGCTTGATTATCAGATCAACGAATCCGGCAAAGCAAAGCAGCTCCTTATTGATGAAGGCGTCACCATCTCCTCTCTGAGCGATGAAGATCAGTGGAGAACACTTGCAATATCTAAAGTCTGGCCTGAGATGGCAGATTTTGTAGGCGGTCAGGACGCAATTAATGAGTTTCTTGCTGCCTGCAACAAGCCTGCCTGGAATCCCGGACAGCAGAGCGCGAAAAGATAGTGAACTGAAGCAAACCGTATAACAATCCTTAAGCGGCAACAGACCACCTCATCTGTTGCCGTTCTTTTTTGTGGTAAAGGTGGTAGGCTTTGAAACTAGTGCCTTCGGGTATAAGTTAGACAATCCGGGAGGGTGAGGGGTAGTAACGTGCAGAATAAATACCTATTTAAAACTGTTAACAATATCTCCACCCTGAAATAACTCCAAATTCAATACGGGATGAGATTTATCCGAACGGTTCTAGATAAGTAAAAGCTTGTTGCTCAAATTCTCTACAGCTTAAAATCACTAAAAAGTCTCTTCAGGTAACAACAGGTATTCTTATGAAAGCAGCCCGGAGAGTGTGCTCATCCGCATAAAAAAGGGCGTCAGCACGCGTGCCAACACCCTGTTCTTTCTCAACGTAGTAGAGGTCTGCCAGATTATCAGATGGGGCGCTTAATCTTATGCTTCTTCATACGAAACCGAAGCGTGCTCGGGTTCAGGCCCAGAATCTCTGCCCCTCCGCCAGGTCCATCAATTTTCCATTCGGCAGCTTCAAGAACTCGCTCAATGTGATTCTTTTCTACTTCTGCAAGAGACTCATTAGCCTTATGCTCAGGTGCAACTTCTTTCAGCTTAAGCTTTTTTTCTGGTACAATAAGGTCTGAAGGCAACTGTAATGCAGAGCTGTCCAACTCATCGCCAGGAGATAAAATAATCAACCTTTCAATTATATTTTCCAGCTCCCGCACATTCTCAGGCCAGCTGTATTGAATGAGCTTCCTGATTACAGAACCCGGGACTTTCGAAATACGTTTGCCTATTCTGGAACTATGTTTCTCGACAAGGTGCTTAACCAGCAGCGGAATATCTTCCACCCGGCTCCGCAACGGAGGAACACGGATAGGAAAAACATTCAACCGGAACCACAGGTCTTCTCTAAATTTACCATCGCGGACAAAGGCTTGCAGATCCCTGTGAGTTGCAGCAATAAAACGTATATTTGTTTTCAGCGTCTTATTGCCACCTACACGTTCAAATTCGCCATCTTGCAAGACCCGCAGCAGCTTTGACTGCAAGGCGAGCGGCAGCTCACCTATTTCGTCAAGAAACAATGTTCCATTATTAGCAAGCTCAAAGCGACCAGTTCGAGCCCGATCTGCTCCACTAAAAGCTCCACGCTCATGCCCGAAAAGCTCACTTTCGATCAAAGTGGGAGGTAAAGAGGCACAGTCGACCTTAATCAACGGTCTGCTGTTTCTGCCACTACTGCTATGAATCGCTCGGGCAATCAGTTCCTTACCGGTTCCTGTTTCACCAAGGAGTAAAGCGGTACTATCAGTTTTTGCAACCTGCTTAATCAAGGTCAACAGACCTTTCAGTGGAGTACTCTGCCCTACGATATGACCAAAATTATGCTTTTGAAAAATCTCCTCACGCAAGTAACTATTGTCATTATCAACTTCCGCTTTAAGCTCCTTAATAGTCTCGTAAGCTTCACGCAGCTCTCTCGTCCGTTCGTCAATACGGATTTCAAGCTCCTGATTTATATTAACAAGCCTCTCTTCAGCTGATTTTCTCAGCACAATTTCCTGCTGCAGGGCTTTATGTTGACGGCTAAGCGTAAGCTGGGTTGTGACCCTTGCTAAAACCTCTTCACGATAAAAAGGCCTTGAAATATAATCCCTTGCTCCGGATTTAAACGCTTTTATCCGTGTTTCAATATCGGCAAGCGCGCTTATAAAAATAATCGGGATATCGTGGCAGTTAAGATCGTTTCGAATAACGCTAATCATATCAAAACCACTCATTGAAGGCATATCCACATCCAGCAGGATAAGGTCAGCCCCATGTTGCTCGATACCACTTAACGCTCTGTCCGGATGTGTAAAAGGACTAATAACATACCCCTCCTGAGTGAGGAGCTCACTCAGGAGGTGCACGTTCTCCTTACTGTCATCGACAATCACGATGCGCTCTTTGCGCTTTAAGTTTTCCCCCATCACACACTCCTCAATATCCGACTCAAACTTCATGTTTTTCTAATTGTTTCAAAATAGTAGCAGCAGCATCGAAATCAAAGTTGCCAAGAGCTGCCACAATATTTGCCACTATCGGTGCTAGCAAGCCATCATTTTCAACAGCAGTCAGAAGTGCTTTGCTAGTTTCGAAAGCTTGAAATTCATGGTGCTTTATCTGGCTCACGACATTTTCAAGCAAAAGGGACGTGTTTACCGGCGTAATATCACCCTGCGTTTTACTATCAAGAAATGAAGAACTCTCCAGTTCTTCCATCACACGCTTCAAAGCTATAGTAAGGGCTTCCAATTCAGCATGTACGGACGAAGAATCACCTTCGGGAATTAAGGCTTCCAGATTTTTTGCAGCCAGATGAACACCAGCCATCCCCAAATTCCCAGAAACACCTTGCAAGATGTGTGCTTTCCGCCTCGCAGTCTCTAAATCATTGGCCTCGAAGTCCGCAGCTATCTCAGAAGCAGCATCTTTATGTGTATAGTAGAATCGTTCCAAGCTGCTTTCAACAACACCGAACTTAGCACCAAACTGCTTATAAAGGCGCTCCAAATTAATAACCGGAGTCTTTTCCACTTGCGGAAAAGGCTCTACAGTCTCTGGTACCCCGTGAATACAGAAACCTTTGCACTTTAGCTGTTCAGCTAAAAGCGCAAACATAGCTAGCGTATCAACAGGTTTAACAATAAACCCGGATACCCCCACTCGTCGCCCTTCTTCTCTGTCTGCCTCCATGCTTCTAGCCGTAAAAGCAAGAATCGGCACAGCATTGTCAATCTCTTCCCTGATAATTTTTGTAGCACTGAAGCCATTCAATACGGGCATCTGTACATCCATCAAAATCAGATCAAAATCTTCTTTACGGCAATAGTCCACGGCTTCCTGACCATCGTTTGCAACAAAAACCAAAAAGCCAGCCCGCTCTAATACAGTTTTGGCCAGCTCCTGATTGATTATATTGTCCTCAGCCAGCAAAACCTTTTTGCCTACAAAACAAGGGTGATTCGCAGCAGCCGCAACAGAAGAGAGAGTTTGGTTCACAGAGGAGCGCAGTTGTCTTGTGCCATCTGCACGCGGCATAGCTTTTGGAAATTGTAAAGAAACCACGAACAAAGCCCCCTTCCCGATTTGAAATTCCGCCCTGATACTCCCACCCATTAGTGAAACAAGATTATGAGTAATATAAAGGCCTAAACCGCTCCCACCAAAACGCCTCGCGATGGATGCATCAGCTTGTGAAAATTCAGTAAACAACTTCTCCAACTGAGCATCATTCATTCCGATACCGGTATCTCGCACTGAAATATCAATTGCTATCGAGTTATCGGTTTCAGCGCGGGACACTGCAGTAAGTTCAACAACCCCTTCGCTGGTAAACTTCAAGGCATTTCCAATCAGGTTAATCACAACCTGGGCGACTCGATAAGGGTCACCCCAAATCCACACATCCCCCCCTTGTAGCCCTTTGAATTTAAATTCAAGCCCCTTAGCTACGAATTGATGATTGAAAACCTCGTAAACGCTCTCAAGTATGTTATTAATATTGAAAGCTCGCTTCTCTAATTCGATTTTTGCCGACTCAAGTTTTGTATAGTCTAATATATCACTTACAATTGCAGCAACATACTTTGCAGAATAATATATCTTTTCTATATTCTCCCTTGCTTCTGAACTCAATTCAGTTTGCAAAGTCAACTCAGAAAGTCCGATGACTGCATTTAAAGGAGTACGGAGTTCATGGGTAACACTTGTAAAAAATTCTCCATCAATTACAAGAGTATCTTGTGAGTAATGAGCGTCGCTAACAATATCTTTTTTTTGCCCTCCACACCCCAGACTGCAATCCTTTGATTTGAATTTGAAAAGAGTACAAGCCATGGTGTCGTGGTAGCGATGAAGTGGTGTCAGGTCTTTAAAAATGGCCAGCAGCACATTTTTGGTTTCCAACTGAGACGAAATACGACTAAGTGAAACCAAAAATTTTTTCCGCTCTCCACTCTTCGAAAAGCAAACGCCCCTTAAAGAACGAAAATTGGCCCCGTTCAGCCCACGGTAAATAACTCTTCGGGCTGTTTCATGATTTTCTGCGGGCAAAAGCTCAAAAATAGTACGCCCAAGCAGCTCAGCAGCTTCCCACCCGAAAGCCTTCTCGCAAGCCGGATTTGCCCCTACAATTACCGACGCACTATTAATGAATACAATCGGGTCCAAGCTTTCTTCAAAAACATGCATAGCGCATTCTTCAAGATCTGGCGCAAGCAATCCCCCTAACGCTTTCTTATTTTCCTTCACCTTTCTCACAAGTTTCCCCATCGAATTTAGACAAAAGCATCTCTCAATATTTTGAGCCGCCACCTTGGCATATTGAGAAATCACTCACAAAAAAAAGTGCGGACACTACAAGACACAAAAAAAGCCTTTAAAGTCAAATGATTAAAAAAATGGCACATGCTTTGCTTTATTCATCGCACACCTCATGGGGGGGGAGTAAAGGCCTAAAAGGCCTTATGCAGTTTTTAACAACATGATTATACAAACATATCTGTTTCATATGTCAAATTATATCCAAATAAAAACCACAGTGGGGGAACTCTTTGCAATTCCTATCACAGCTTCCACTAAGCCTGAAATTCCAGAGGACTTGCTCAAGGGTTGGCAAAACATTGCCAACATAGTGGCAGAAGTGACCAACGTTCCTGCAGCTCTGATTATGCGCCTCCATCCTAAGGATATAGAGGTTTACGTTACCAGCAATACCCCTGGGAACCCGTATAGTCTGGGGGCTAAAGAGCAGCTCAGCTTAGGGTTATACTGTGAAGAAACAATTGGCAGGGGCGACATGACTTATATCCATGATGCTCTTGATCACGAGTATTGGCATAATAATCCAGATATCCGATTCGGGATGACCTCTTATTTAGGACTGCCTATACGCTGGCCTGACGGTGAATTTTTCGGAACAATCTGCATTTTGGACGGTGAGCCGATTGAGTTGTCCGGCCCTCTCGGGGAATTACTCCGTTCTTGCCAAAGCGAAATAGAACGTAGCCTGAGCGACCTCACAGAAAAAGCACGCTTTAAAGCCTTGGCGGAAGAACAAGAAATCTCGTTACTGGAAGCGCATCACAGCATCAAAAACCATTTAAATATGCTTGCAAATATTATTCAGGTTAAAATGATCAATGAACAGGACGAACAATATGATCACAATGCAACGCTTGAAGATATATTAAAAAGAATAAGTATAATTTCAGAAGTTCACGATATTGTTTCTCTTTCAAAGAGTAAGTTCGTAAATGTTAACGACCTCATAAAAAGTATTTCTGAAATGCTTATTCTATCTTCAACAGACAAAGAAATAAAGCTGCAAATGAAATTACATGAAGTGCATGTGTGCCAACGTGTATTATTTTTATCTGGAGTTCTCGTAAGTGAACTGATTGTAAATTCTATAAAGCATGCTTTTGACAAATGCCCATGTCCGACTATCAGCATATCAGTGACAAGCAGATGTCCAGACAGGTTTTCCATCCTATATAAAGACAATGGCTGTGGAATAACAGAATCACACGTTTCAAATTCTAATAAAATCGGAAACAGAATAATAAATTCAATACCAAAACAATTCGACGGGTATGTCCAATCTTCGTTTGTCGATGGAGTAGAATATAACTTCGCCATGAACAAGCGGTGTTTCTCTTGTAGCGCATGTATAAGCGCTACGTATCAATCAAGATAAATTAGATGTTATGGATTTTAGATAAGCTTGCGCACTTATGCATTGTTATGATGACAAACACTTGATATAGCGTTCTACAATTCATTTTACCCGTATAGCTATTACAAAATAAAAAAACACGCCATCTTCCACTTGGTGACCAGTAAAATTGGCAACACGCCTTTACAAATAACAAATTACAATTTCAAATAAATATTTTTTGCGCAATTATATACCGGGCATCATATAAGATTCATGAACTCTCACCAACAAGTAATACAATATAATAAATTGCTACAGAATAGACACAGAAGTTCCAGCAATCCCGCTTCTGGTCTATATTAAGGATGGTGCAATCCCCCCCGCATTAGGCTTAGTGCTGCCTACAACCATCCTGTAGCGCGCCCTCCCTGTAGTGTCCCCCCTTCAAAACACTACTGTGGGAGGGCGCAAAATTGTAATGCAGCACGTTTGCATCCCGAAACAAGGTCCATAAAAACCCTGTATTGAAACAGGCATTTTCTGAGGAAAAGATTCAAACAAAGGGCAAAGAATGAAGAGTTTTCTACTTGCGCATCATGCACTTAGCAGCCTCAGCGACGGGGTATGCAGCATCAATATGGACCGCAAGGTCGTCTTCTGGAATCGCAGTGCAGAGCAAGTATGTGGATGCAGTGCATATGACCTGATCGGAACACACTGTTCTGAGGCTGCCATCTGTCCCGCACAAAAAAAACATTATTTATGTTGTGATACATGCCTGTTGTATAAAGCTCTTCAAGGCGAAACAACTATCTCAGTCCCCATGCATCTACACCATCAAAAGGGGCATAAAGTTAGCGTTATGGCCTCCTTTCTTCCCACTTTCTCAGATAATAAGCTGATAAATGGCGCAGTACAGATATTTACAATATCCCCCTCACCTGCCCCTCATATCCTTCTGAATGAACTTCAGAAGCTACGGAAAGCAAGCCTCCTTGACCCGCTAACTGCAGTGGGCAACAGACGATACGGGCAACAACTCATCAAGCAGATGGACCAGTCGCAACAGCTCTACGGCACACCATTTGGAATTTTCTTTATTGATATAGATGACTTTAAGGTGATCAACGACACATATGGGCACGAAACAGGTGACAGAGTCTTAAAAGTTGTCGCAACAACACTAGCAGCTACGATACGCTCAAGAGACACTCTTATTCGTTGGGGAGGAGAAGAGTTTGTAGTCTTTGTCCCCAACACCACCTACACAGCATTGGGCGAAATGGCCGAACGACTACGAACTCATATTGAGAATGCATGGACGAATGTGCATGATACAAAGCTAAAAGTCACAGTTTCTATAGGTGGAGCTTTTTCACAAAACACTACTGCATTGGATGCTATAGATCAGGCGGACCAAGCAATGTACCACAGTAAAGCGACAGGAAAAAACAAATCCACCTTATATCTATGCAAGTAGCCTTTTTAAACTCGAATACTGGATTAATGTTTAGAAATACCATTCAAACTCAAGCCATAGGTAAAAACAAGACCGACCAAATGGCATGACTGTGCTTTCAGCATAGAATCGACTAACACGACCCTTAGGTTGGCCATGAAATATTTACAAAAAATATCACATTTTGCAGAGCTACCGTTAGTATCTGCGCTACGAAATACTTTCGGAATTACACTTATAGTTTTAATCCCCGGCGTAGTAGCCATCCTTATGAATTCCTTCCCTCTTGAGGGGTATCAAAACTTCATGTCAGACCAGTTCGGTACGAACTAGAAAGACTTTGGCAACTTCCTTTACAATGGAAGCTTCGGGATCATGTCCGTGGTTGTCTGCATAAGCCTATCCTATCACATTGGACTTATCCAAAATTCAGAATCGCCACGATACACACCGCCCTTGGCCTTCACAGTAGTTGCAAGCAGTTCTGTCGCATGTACACTTGGCCCCGCTTTAGATGGCCAACTGCCCATTAAATGGCTAGGAGTACAGGGCCTGTTTCTCACCTTGATCATCACTCTACTTTCCTGTTTTTTATTTAAAACATTATTGCGAGCGAACCTTCTTCGCAGTGTCTCGACAAAAGATGTTTTCGACACCACCATCTCCCAACTCTTATTACTCGCTATCCCCGCACTGATAACAATCTCAGTTTTTGCTCTTATCAAAGCAGGAGCTTGCAGCTTAGGAGTCAGTAACACATACGAATACATCTACCGCACAATAGCTGCCCCTTTCACAAGTCTGGGGGCGGACTCCATCAGCAGTGCTACCCTTTATAATTTTTCACGTCATGTTTTCTGGTTCTTCGGCATACATGGTTCAAATATTCTGGAGCCTGTCATGCAGGAGCTGTACGTCAATCCTCATCAGGGAGACCTTTCGTCTTCATTTCATTATACGAAGGCCTTTTTTGACTGTTTCACTTCGGTTGGAGGTTCAGGTGCCTCTGCAGGCCTCATCCTTGCAATTTTCATAGGCTGCAAGGACCTTATGATTCGCAAAATTGCATTTTTTTCCATTATCCCTGCTATATTTAACGTAAATGAACTACTCATTTTCGGCATACCGATTGTTCTGAATCCGGCACTTCTGATTCCCTTCATCCTTGCCCCGCTTACAACACAGATGATCGCCTATGTTGCTATGACTACCGGCTTTGCCCCTTATACCCTGAACGAAGTTGCATGGAATACCCCGCTACTACTTAATGCTTACGCAGCTACCGGCAGCATTGCCGGATCAATATTACAACTCTCGTGCATTATCGTATCGGCCTTCATATATTTACCATTTATATCGCTCGACACACGACTGAGAAATATTACGTCAAAGAAAAAATTTAATGATCTCATGGAAGTAGCCTTCAGCCCTGAAAGTGGTCGCCGGCTTCTGCAACAGCCAGGAGACCTTGGAACAATTGCTCGCGGATTAGCAGTGGACATCTTTCCAGCGATCAAAAAAAACGAAATCTACCTTGTCTATCAGCCACAAGTTGACAGCACTACAGAAAGGGTTGTCGGAGTTGAGAGTCTTATCAGGTGGAATCACCCTAAATTCGGGATGATTCCACCGCCAGTTATTATTCAATTGGCAGAAGAAACAGACAAAATCATAGAGCTTGGAGAATGGATTCTTCGCACCTCTGTTAATCAGCTTTCTCAATGGCGGGCGGCAGGAATCAGGCAGCTAACCATGTCGGTTAATGTTTCAAGCAAGCAGTTGGAAGACCCTGTTTTCCCTGACAGGTATCTCTCAATAATCCAAGAGACAGCTATTTCCTCGCAGCTAGTGAAACTAGAGGTGACTGAAGCAAAAGCTTTAACGGATCAAGTATTTAAAAACGGAACACTGCAGCAACTTCAAAAGGCTGGAGCCAAACTTGCTATTGATGATTTTGGCATGGGACACAGTTCAATAAGGTACCTAAAATTGCTTCAGGCTGACAGCTTAAAGCTTGACTGCATCCTGACAAGAGATATTGAACATTGCGAAAATAGTGCTGAAATTATCTATTCCATCAATCAATTATGTAGCCAGTTAGGCGTAGAGATTGTTGCAGAATTTGTTGAAACAAAGGAGCAGCTGAATAAGTTGCAAAGCCTTGGTTGCCGAATAATTCAAGGATATTATTATAGTCCACCACTTGATGCAGACAAAATCCCTGCGTTTTGTGACGCAATGTCGTCTCACCCGACCGCCAGCAACATCAGCTGATAATACAAAAGGCAGAAGAGATATCTCTTCTGCCTTTTATATTATCAGAGCCTCAACATTTAACGAAGCCCCCTCAAGATATTACGCATCGCAATATTCCAAACTATCCCCCTCCCGTCCCACCTCTCTAACACCAGATAAAAAAAGAACAAAATACTCTTCTCTTACTGGCATAGCATTTGCTTTAGCTCGAAAGGTTAAGACTGTCACAAGGCAACCCAAAACAGGGAAGGGAGCGAAATGATAAAAGCACAAGAGCACAGCCCAGATACGCTTTATACAGATTTATCCGCTGAAGGAAGCCGAATTATAGTTGGTGAGCTTCAGCTTATTGCCCCCACCCTTAATTTAGATGATGCTTCTATTATAAAAGAAGGAAACAGTCTGATTTTGAATATTCCGGGAGAAGCCCCGATAACCATTGATGGAAGCGGTTATGAGGACCTGCTTGCGTTAGCAACACCAGAAAGCACGGAAGTTAATATCGCACAACTTCTTGCAACGTTGGATGCTACTGCAGTCATCACCCCCGAAGCCGGAGACCAACCCCAAGGTGGAGGAACTGGAGAATACCGCGACGATGCCGGCGCAATCATTGAAGGGCTTCATGGATTGGATGGAATTCGGGGAATTACCTTCGATACAACTTCTATGGAAATCCCTCTGCTTCCAACGGATTCATTATTATCTGGGACAAACGAAGCAGGACCTGACAATCAACTTCCGCTTGTTCCCGACGGACTAATTCTCACGTTTAACAATCAGGACGCTTATCCCATGTGGGATGATCCTTCACGCTGCTTAGATGCAACCGAAAGCCGTGTATGGGATGTAGGTGCGGCAATCGGCCCAAGTCCGATCGGTGGTCCCAGCATTTCAACTGTCAGTGAAATAGATAACGCGATCAGCGCAACCGTAGACTCCGGCTGGGGCTCTGTTGTTAATGTACATCTGGAACGAGACCATGCGGCATCAGTTGAGCTGACTGACTTTGTCGGCACCTACGTTACACTTGGCGGAGAAGAAGCAAGTAGCGTCACCATTAATAATGCATTTCGTGGCGAGGTATCTACCGGCTCAGGGAACGATACAATTACAGGGAGCCTCGGCTACGGTACAGGCACATTTCCCGGGGCGGAATATGCTATCGAAGAACCTCAAAGCTTTGAGGTTACCAGTGGAGCCGGAGATGACACGATCAGTTTTTCTGCTGACAACAATGCCCTTCAGATCGATTCCGGCGCTGGCAACGATACAATAAGCATCAACAATTCCGACGAAAGAACTCAGATCACTATCGACACAGGGGATGGCGAAGACACTGTCATACTAAACGCGAACGCCGGCGGAACAATTACAACTGGCAATAGCGATGACAGCATTCGGGGTGGCCTAGGGGCTGACTCTTTGTATGGAGACGCCGGAAACGACACCATCCTTGGCGGCGGCGGTGACGACAAAATCTGGGGCGGTGCAGGCAGTGATACGCTTTCCGGGCAGGCTGGCGACGACACACTTCACGGGCAGGGAGGAAACGACACCATATACGGCGGCGCTGGCAAAGACAGCATCACTGGAGGTGAAGGCAATGACTGGCTGGAAGGCGGAGCCGATAACGACCTGCTTGAAGGAGAGCTGGGTAACGATACGTTATTCGGAGATACGGGAAATGACACGCTGCTCGGCAATGAGGGTGCGGACTATCTGGAAGGGGAAGAAGGGAATGACTCACTCATCGGTGGTGGCGGAAACGATTTTCTGTTTGGAGGACAAGGGGCAGACGACCTGGAAGGAGGAGAAGGGAACGACTGGCTGCTTGGCGACGACTTTGGCACCGACCCCAACGGGGGTGATGACACCCTCTCCGGCGGTGCAGGAAATGACACCCTAGAGGGAGACTTCGGGAACGATCTTCTGAAAGGCGGCGATGGCAGTGACAGCCTGCTAGGCGGGATAGGCGAAGATTCTCTTTATGGAGATTCAGGAAATGACACGCTGCTCGGGGGGGCAGACAATGACTACCTTGAAGGCGGCCTTGGAGATGACAAGCTGTACGGTGAAGACGGAGATGACAAAATATGGGCAAACGAAGGGAATGACACGCTGGTAGGTGGAAACGGCAACGATACACTCTACTCTGCCGATGGCAACGACAGCATTCTCGGAGGAGACGGGGACGACAACATCAATGCCGGCAATGACAACGACACCATATACGGAGGCGCTGGCGCAGATACCGTGTGGGGTGGAAACGGGCACGATCTTATTTACGGTGAAGACGGGGATGATTGGCTGTGGGATGGTGGCGGAAACGACACCATCTATGGCGGAGCAGGCCAAGATTATATCACTTCCGGCGCAGGAAACGACTGGCTGGAAGGGGGAGATGATGACGACAGCATCTTTGGCGGCGAGGATAACGACACCTTGCATGGTCTAGACGGGGCTGACGTTCTTTATGGAGAAGAGGGAAATGACTCGCTTTTTGGCGGTGACGGCAATGACTCCATGTACGGTGGTGACGGCAACGACATACTGAATGGGGGCGCAGGAGATGATTACCTTGTCGGGGGACTTGGTGACGATATTCTCTGGGGCCATCAAGGCAATGACATACTTGTCGGCGGAACTGGCCAGGATACCTTTGCTTTCCAATACAGCGAAGATTCGACTCATGCCATCAGTGACTTCAGTATTGCTGAAGGTGACGTGATCAATCTTGCAGACATCTTCAACACCGCCGGCGCCAGTATGAATTGGGAATTAGAGCTGACCGCAGATGCAAATGCCAACCTGATCCTTAGCATTCGCGACGCGAACAGCAGCATCGGGCAAAACATTCTACTGAGTGGCGTAACAGCAGACTCTTTGGGGGCGGCATTAGGTGTAACTGACCCTGATGCAATCCTCCAGGCACTGATGGACCAAGGTAACATTATTACCGTTTAGGGAAATCTGGTGCTTCCTCCCGAAAAGGGCAGGCCCATCCCCCCCCCGGGGCCTGCCCTTACATCCAAAAGGAATTAATCAAAATGAGATACAGAGCATGTGGTAAAATGGCTGGGGTGAATCGCCACTAATTTACTAGACACCCCCAACTTTACTAACAAACTTTTCTTCAAATTTTATTGGAGATAAGTTGCCATTGTGTCCATGGCGGCGAATCGGGTTATAGAACATCTCTATATAATTAAATACGTCCTGCCGGGCCTCTTCCCGGCTTCTGTAAGTTTTCCGCTTAATTCGTTCTCGTTTGAGAAGTTGAAAGAAGCTTTCTGCAACCGCGTTGTCGTGGCAGTTGCCACGTCGGCTCATA
>NZ_JBKEBF010000038.1:0-15850 GCF_047973035.1 Oleidesulfovibrio sp. | reverse complement strand
TGCGCGCTTCTTCTCTCCGTAAAAAACTTGCCGCCGATACTTTGGCGCAAACACTACGTGGTATTTGCAGTTCCATTTTGTGTGGGCTAAACTCTTAGTGTCACCCATTGTGGCCTCCTTTTGATTTGCCACCTGCAGTTGCCAGACCGCAGGGATTAGTTAGCAAATCAAAAGGAGTTTTACTAATATCTCTATAGCTTTAAGCTTTACGGAACCCCCCGCCTAGCGGGGGGTTTTCTGCATACAAAAAGAGCGCGGCTCACCCAAGCCGCGCTTCTTTATAGTTCACCCCCGCTGTCGCGGGTAGATAAGCAATAGGGATATTACGCCTCTGTATGCTGTTCCAGCATTGTACGAACGGCAGCAGCATCTGGCAGTTGTAACACTTTTTCCACCAGAAATTTTTGCCGTTCCACGTTCAGGTTACGTAACACATCTTTGGCCCTTGGAATAGCCGGAGAATTCATACTGAGCGCATCAAGCCCCATCGCAACCAGTAAAGGAATCGCAAGAGGCTTACCGGCAAGCTCTCCGCACATCCCCACAGTGATGCCAGCCGCATGAGCAGCCTGCACCGTCTGCATAATCTGCCGGAGCACAGCGGGATGCAGCGCATCAGATAACGCCGCAACGGCACTGTTACCCCTGTCTGCCGCCATCACATACTGTGCAAGGTCATTGGTGCCGATACTGAAAAAATCAGCCTCTGCAGCCAGCTGATCTGCCAGCGACACCGCAGCGGGAACTTCAATCATTATCCCCACTGAAACGTCTCCGGCGGGCAGACCTTCCTGCTTCAACTCGGCTCGGGCACGTTCCAGCAAGGCTTTTCCCGCGCGCAGCTCCACAGGATGGGCCACCATGGGAAACATGACCTTGATGGTATGTTCCGCCGCGGTACGCAACAACGCACGAAGTTGTGTAATAAAAAGCGCTTCCTGCGCTAGACAAAAACGGATGCCTCGCACCCCGAGAAAAGGATTATCCTCCAGAGGCTGCCCCTGTTGCAGATAGGGGATATGCTTATCCCCGCCCACATCCAACGTACGGATGATGACTGGCTTTCCGCCGAAAGCTGCCGCAGCATCAGAATAGGCAGCTACCTGTTCTTCCTCTGTCGGGGCAGAAGACCTGTCTAAAAACAGGAATTCAGTACGAAACAGTCCCACACCTTCTGCGCCGTTCTGAACAGCCGGAGCGGCATCTGCAGCAGTACCGATATTCGCTTCGACATGAATGCGGATACCATCTTCCGTTACAGCCGGAGCTGCCGCGGCCTCGCGTTCCCGTGCCAATGCGGCAAGCCACTCTGCGCGCAGTGCAGTCAGGCGGGTAACCGTCTCAGCATCGGCAGGAGCCCATACTTCACCGGTATTACCGTCAAGGCCGATCAATGTTCCATCTGTGACGCCTGCAATTACTCCCGCCGCACCTGCAACAGCAGGTATTCCCATGGAACGCGCAAGAATGGCGGCATGCGATGTAGCACCGCCCTGCTCGGTAACAATGCCGAGCACCATAGAAGTATCCAGATGCGCCATGTCCGAAGGACCAAAATCAGCTGCAATAAGAATGGAGGGCTGCTCCAGTTTCGGCCCTTGTGCGGCCTGACGGGTCATTATACGCAACACCCGCGCGCCCACATCCAGCACGTCAGCAGCGCGGGCACGCATAAAATCATCTTCCAGCCCACGGTACTTTTCCGCAGTGGCGAGTATCAAATCCCGCCAGACAGCTTCCGCATTGCATCGACGCTCTTCCAGTTCATGCTGTGTTGCTTCCCGTAGTTCAGGGTCCTGCAGCATCATCCGATGCATGGCAAAAATTTCGCCTTCCGCGGCAGAAGCCACACGGGCAGTCTGCTTTTCCAGCAGTCTGATTTCATCGGCCGCCTGCTCCAGAGCCTGTTTCAGCTTGCGCACTTCAGCGGGCACATCCTCTACTGGTGCTTCTTCTACATCCGGCATGGCAGACCGATAGCGTACCGCAGGTCCGGCGGCATAACCGGCAGAGGCGGCAACCCCGCCCTGTTTTACATCCACACGTTTACTTGTTGCGGCCTGTATGGTGGCAGTGTCATCCACATCGCCAAAGTTTTTTTCACTCAATGCGCGGACGGCTTCCAGCACAGCAGCGGCATCAACGCCGATGGCTTTGAACTCCACAACATCCTGATACCGAACGGCAAGTGTGGCTATCTGGTTTAACGAACGGGCGTTAACCGTTTGTTCACCAAAAATAAGCCGCACCTCTGCATCCAGCCCGCCAATAGCCCCGACAAGCCGTGCTACCGGACGTGCATGCAGCCCGAGCTTGTTCGGTATGGTAAGCGTAAGTGAAGCAGCCTGTTCCCATCGTGAATCTTCCGCGGGTTCGCACACGGTTTCGGCAACTTCAAGCGGAGTACCCAGCTGCGCTGCCTTTGCAACCAAAGCTGCTTCTGCCTCTGCTGCAACAGCATCCAGAGAAGCCCCGATTGAAGCCTGCACCGCAGCAGCCAGCCCCCCTTCAACCAATGGTGCCGCACTCAGGCGAACATTCTCCGTCATTTCCGGCGGCAACAGATCAATGGCAGTCTCCGCACTCACCAGCGCACTGCCCAAGTCCATCAGAACAAGAACGCCATCACCTTGCTGCACCTCTTCGATGGCGGTCATAACGCGCATCGGGTCAGTGCCGATAGGGTGTTCCGCATCATCCAACCCGCCGGCAACGGCAATGCGCACTTTGCCCTGCGTCATCTGATCGGCAAGCTCACGCACACCTTCGGCCAGCACGGCACTATGTGATACGATAACGATACCTACCATAGCAGCTATCCGCCCAGACTCTGACGCAACGCCACAAGCATCATATGCGAAGATGCCGCTCCGGGGTCTTTGTGCCCGATACTGCGTTCACCCAGATAGCTTGCGCGCCCTTTACGAGCCTGCAGAGGGATGGTTGCTTCAACGCCTTTTTCCGCTGCCGCGACAGCAGCATCCAGAGCCGCGTCCAGCTGCGCCCCGCCATCAACGGCAGAGTTATACGCGTCCACCGCAGGCTTCCAGACATCGTACATGGTTTTATCTTCCAGCACAGGTCGACCACGCGAAACAATACCTTCAACACCTGTCTCCAGCAGGGTCTTTACAGCGGCTTCGTCCAGTTCTTCCTTACCAGCTAACGCCATGCCGGCCTTCATGAAAAACGTTCCATACAAAGGGCCGCTGGCACCGCCCACGCTGGAAAGCAACGTCATTCCGGTATCTTTAAGTATCGCACCTACATCTTTGGCTTCCATGGCAGGCAGCTTTTCAAGTACCTTGCCAAAGCCCCTGTCCATATTAATGCCGTGGTCAGCATCCCCGATAGCCGCATCCAGCTCGGTCAGATACTCCTTTCTGGCCTTATATTCAGCTGCAAGAGCCTTAAGCCATGCAAGCACTTGTGCCTTTGTCATCTGCATATATTTTCTCCTGCAGCGCGGCGGCAGAGCCGCCGCGCTGTATCATTCGCGATATCTGTTCTGCTATATAAACAGAAGTCATCTTTTTACAAAGCCGGGTGTTTCAGCTTTTGCATCCCAGAACTTCAGCATCTCGTCATCAACTCTGAGCAGCGTGATGGAAAAGCCCTGCATTTCAAGTGAGGTAATGTAAGGTCCGATAAGGTTGCGCTCAATAACAATGCCCCGCTCTTTGCAGATAGCATCAAGTTTGCGGTAAACAGTATACAACTCGCTTACAGGCGTACCGCCCATGCTGTTTACAAACGCAATCACCCTGTCACCTTTGGCAAAGGGTGCATCGGTAAGCTGCTTGTCTTCCCACTGGCCGGTTTCCTGATTCAACTCGCGCACAATGCGGGTATAGGCGGGGTCATCCAGAATGCCTTCAGCCAGAATGGTTGTCAGTTCATCCACCGGTTTCATTTCACTACGATGCGTACCCGGCTCGCCATGAATGCCGATGCCAATCTCAATTTCATTTTCTGCCAGTTCAAAGGTGGGCTTTCCTGCTGCGGGCACTGTGCATGACGTAAGCGCCATGCCCATTGAGCGGCCATAGCTGTTTACCTTACGGCACAGGTCGGCGCATTGTTCTAGCGAATAACCGGCCTCTGCCGCGGCGCCTACAATCTTTTCCGCCAGCACTGTAGTGCCTACACCACGGCGACCAGCTGTATATAAGCTGTCTTTAACAGCCACATCATCATCTATCAGGATATTCTGAACTTTGATTCCTTCGGCGTGGCAAAGTTCTGCCGCGGTTTCAAAATTCATCACGTCGCCGGTATAATTCTTGACAATAAAGAGCACTCCGGCACCACGGTCTACCGCCTTGGCGCATTCGTACATCTGGTCAGGGGTGGGAGAAGTGAACACCTCGCCGGGGCAGGCGCCGTCCAGCATACCAAAACCTACAAAACCGCCATGCATCGGCTCGTGACCGCTGCCGCCACCGGAAACAATGGCCACCTTGCCCTGCCGGATTTCCTTACGGCAAACATAGTGCGGATCAATATGAACAGACAGTTCGGGATGTGCAGCGGCCATTCCCTGCAGCTGTTCGCGGACAACATCATCAACGGCATTGATCAATTTTTTCATGCGTAGGTCTCCCTGTTGTTACGAGCCACCTGATCCGTCATGTCGAACGTACACCCTTCAGTTTCCGCATTGTCCAGATTCCGGCAGCTCTTATGCAGTCCACCCCCGTACAGGGGATTTGTCGTCATTCTTACGTTATTTCCGTTGCCGTGTGAACAGTTTCTGCCGCAGTGAAGCAACTTTTTGTTCACTGTATGAACATTTGTTTTAAGACGCATATGTTATGTGACTCCGTAAGCACCCACCAGAGTGCAATAAAAAAGCACCGTGCAACTATTGCCGCACGGTGCAGAAAAAACACGATAAAAATTTATCCCCACAATTCTGGTCGTGGCGGGTGCACCAGACTGCCCTCATATTGTAAAGGACAATCCTGATCAGCGGCCAGCAGCAGCGGACCGTCTATGTCGATAAAGCTGGCCTGCTGCGCAACCAGATGAGCAGCAGCCATTGAAAGCGAAGACCCCAGCATACAACCGACCATGATTATAAAGCCCCGCTCTTTTGCCTCAGCGCACAGCGCCAGCGCCTCTGTCACGCCGCCGGTTTTGTCCAGCTTGATATTAATGGCATCGTATCTGCCTGCAAGCTCAGCCAGCGTCGCCCTGTCATGACACGATTCATCAGCGCAAACGGGCACAGGGCGCTCTATGCTTCCAAGCCCCGCGTCATCCGACGCCGGCAAAGGTTGCTCAACCAACGCGACGCCCTGCTCTGCCAGTTGCGGAGCCAGACGTATGTACTGCTCAACCGTCCATGCTTCATTTGCATCAATAATCAATCGGGCAGATGGTGCATTGGCGTGCACGGCGCGGATGCGTTCCATATCCCCCTCACCGCCCAGCTTCACTTTGAGCACAGGCCGGTGAGCATTGGCGCGCGCCTTGTTACCCATGGCTTCTGCGGAATCAAGGCTGAGAGTATAAGCAGTATAAACAGGTTCCGGCACAGGCAGTCCGGCAACATCCCACACTCGTCTGCCGCAGCTTTTAGCTTCGTAGTCCCACAAGGCACAATCAAGCCCGTTCCTTGCAGCCCCCGCGGGCACAAGCTTCTGTAACAGAGATCTGTCCGGCATACCGTTCAGTTCCATGGCAGCCTGCGCAATCTGCAGGCAGACGCCTTCTACACTTTCGCCATAGCGCGGATAGGGCACACACTCCCCTTTTCCGGTAATCCCCCCGCCGCAAACGTGTACTTCAACCACAACAGCCTCTGTCCTGCTGCCTCGGGATATCGTAAAAGCGCCTTCCACAGGCCATGATTTAACGGCTGTTTTTATCGTAACTGCTTTCATAGTTTCTCCACATGAATACAAGCATCACGAAACATCATAAAATTATTAACTATATCATGTAACGTACGTTCTTTTGGCAACCTGCGCAACACTACTGTCGGAGGCATTACCATAATGTCAGCTTTCTTTACAATTATCAGATATACATCATTCATGTTAAGTAAGTGTTACCATTTGAATTGACACAAAATCGTATATTGCGCACAGAACTTGCTCACTTCTTTTGAATTAGATCTGATTATCGTTATGCATCCTCATACGTAATTATGCCTTCCGACCAGCTCCGGGTTTATGCGGTGTCAAAGGTTCCCCCCCCCACCTCTGGCATCGACCACCCGGAGCTTTCTTTTTTGCCTGTTAGATTTATTTTTCTATCTTCACGCAATTGTGTTCAGAAAAAACAAAAAACAAAAAATAGAACAATAAAAACAATATGTTAATAAACATAACGCATATAGGTCGGGTACTGCAAAAACAGTTTTTTTATGAAACGCACAAAAAAAACACTTGCATAATTTTGAACGGCATGGTCTTGCCTTGTTGTCAGTCTCATTTTAGCGGTATTTCGAAAAGCATCCTGACGAGACAGACGGCGTCCACTTTCGGACGCCCCGAACAAGACGAAAACGCGTCGTGCACAGAGTACCGCTAGTGTGCATGAGCACCCCTGGGCTGTCTGGCTTCGCCATGGACTGACTCTGGAATTTTAGATTAACGAATGGCGAAGTGTGAGGATAAACCCTAATGAACATTTATGTTGGCAACCTTTCTTACCAGATGTCCGAAGAAGAACTGCGTTCAGCTTTCGAAGCCCACGGCACCGTAGAAAAAGTACGCATCATCTCCGATCACGACACTGGTCGTTCCAAGGGCTTCGGCTTTGTAGAAATGACCGAAGACTCTGAAGCCAACGCTGCTATCGAAGCTCTGAACGGTCGCGAACTGTCCGGCCGTACTATCACCGTTAACGAAGCACGTCCCCGCCCCGAACGTTCCGGTGGCGCAGGTGGTGGTGGCTTCCGTCGCAGCGGCGGCGGTGGCGGCGGCTTCGGCAACCGTGGTGGTCAGGGTGGCGGCTACGGCCGTCGCTACTAATCCACACCGCCAGAATCTGTAATTAACAGGTTCCGCGCGGCGTAATGCGCACTCACACCCCCTGCACCTTTAAGGCGCAGGGGGCTTTTTAATGCAATTGTCAACAGATAGCGGTTACGCGCCCTTCCACTACAGGCTGACACGCCCTGCTTTTTTAAACTGCCTGCAGTTTCTTCCGGCAATCGGGTATGAAGCGCCCCTTAGCGCACAAACAAAAGCAGCAGCGCCCGTACGAGCACTGCTGCTATATTTCTTATTTCTCCGGATGATGCACAATTATCTCTTGTCATACTACCTGTTACCGAAACCGACCGGTTGTTGCTATACTTGCCCGAAACGTTTTTTAGCCTCGCGCCTGCGGTCATGGAGAACAGGCTCGGTGTACCCGCTGGGCTGTTCCTTTCCTTTAAATACAAGGTCACAGGCAGCCTGAAACGCAACACTGCGGTCAAAGTCCGGAGACATAGGGCTATACGCAGGATGCCCTTCATTCTGAGCATCAACAACGGCAGCCATACGTTTGAATACTTCAAGCACTTCTTCGCGCGTACATATGTCATGGTGAATCCAGTTGGCTATATGCTGACTGGAAATACGCAAAGTTGCACGGTCTTCCATCAGTCCGACGTTATGAATATCCGGCACCTTGGAACAGCCGATGCCTTGCTCAACCCAGCGCACCACATAGCCAAGGATGCTTTGGGCATTATTTTCCAGCTCTTCGCGGATGCTCCGTGCATCGGGCGCAACGTCAAGTAAAGGCAGCTCAAGCATATCTTCCCGCGCCGCTCTGGGCTTGCCCGCCAGTTCATCCTGCACTGCCCGCACATTTACCGCATGGTAATGCATAGCATGCAGCGTTGCCGCAGTAGGAGAAGGAACCCACGCACAATTTGCCCCTGCCAGCGGATGAGCGGATTTTGTCTCAACCATTTCACGCAGTCTATCAGGCTTTGGCCACATGCCTTTACCAATCTGCGCGCGTCCGGAAAAACCGCAGGCAAGTCCGACATCCACATTCCAGTCTTCATAAGCGGCAATCCAGCGCTCGGCTTTCATGTCGTTCTTTCTGACCATAGGACCGGCTTCCATGCTGGTATGAATCTCATCACCTGTTCTGTCCAGAAAACCGGTATTGATGAAAATAACCCGTTCACGGGCAACGCGGATGCACTCTTTCAGGTTAAGAGATGTCCTGCGCTCTTCATCCATAATGCCTATTTTAAGCATATTCCGCGGCAGGCCGAACAGGTCTTCCACTCTGCTGAACAGATCGCACGTAAACTGCACTTCTTCCGGACCGTGCATTTTGGGCTTAACAATATACACGCTTCCGGTGCGACTGTTTTTGTACCGCACGTTGCCGCGCAGCTCATGAAGCGCAATATAGCCGGTCATTAGGGCGTCAAGAATCCCTTCCGGCACAGGAGTTCCTTCCGGCATCAGCACAGCGTCGGTGGTCATCAGGTGTCCGACATTACGGATAAGCATAAGGCTGCGCCCCGGCAAAACAAACTCAGTACCATCAGGCTTCAGGTAGCAGCGATCTGTATTCAGCTTGCGCACCAGCACCTTGTCATTTTTTACAAAGCTGGCTTCAATGTCGCCTTTGATCAGCCCAAACCATGCCTGATACGTTCTTGATTTATCATTTGCATCCACCGCACTTACGGAATCTTCGCAATCCTGAATAGTCGTAACGGCAGCTTCCAGCACGACATCTTTTACACCTGCAGGATGCGCAGAACCAATCAGGTGAGCGCGGTCAATATGCAGTTCTATATGCAGGCCGTTGTTACAAAAAACAATAACACCCGGCTCATCAGCATTTTCTGCTCTACCTTCCATGGAAAAGCCGACAAATTTTTCAGGCTGAGCCAGCTGGATATCGCTGCTCGCGGTACGTGCAATCAACTTTTTGGTGCCGTTTTCATCAACCAGCACATAAGCGGTCACAGCCGCATGCGAACCGCCTGCAAGCGGTACCGCACCATCAAGAAACTGCATTGCCCGAGCCATGACTTCACGCCCCCGTGCGGCATTGTATGCACTGCCTTTGGCCAGTTCACCTTCATCGGGCAACACATCAGAACCATACAACGCATCATATAGACTACCCCAACGGGCGTTGGCGGCATTCACCGCATAGCGGGCGTTGGTAATAGGAACCACAAGCTGCGGTCCGGCAACAGTAGAAATTTCCGGATCAACGCCCTGCGGACAAATGCTGAAGTCATCACCTTCGGGCAGCAGATAGCCTATCTCCTGCAAAAACGCCCTGTAGGCTTGTGCATCATGCGGTTGGCCTTTACGCGCCAGATGCCAGTCATCAATGGCCGTTTGTAAAGTTTCACGTTTTTCGAGCAACGCTCTGTTTCGAGGAATGAATTCACTGAACACATCTTCGGCGGCGGCCCAGAAGTCCACAGGATCAATGCCGGTATCAGGAGCGATTTCATTAGCGACAACGCACGATAGACAAGAGGCAACCTGCAGGCCACCCGACTGAATTCTATTAATCATACAATCACCCCGTGAGATTATATTCCCGGTTAACGCCAGAAAACGGCTTCGTATATAAAGCTGCGACATTCAGGCTATGCAAAACTGCGCGGAGCAGACAATCCAAAATGGATAACAAACTGCAGAAATTGAACAGAAAGAAGGCAAAAGGTACCGACATCGGGCGCGGACGGATTGAAAAAACGCACGGTCTCCGCAATGATGCTGTTACCGGCTGTCGCGTACCCGAATAAAAAAACGGTGCTGGCAGCCCAAAACTGCCAACACCGTATATCTATTTATTTCGCTACGAAAACCAGAGCAGTATCGGCTTTCGCTTCAGAGGTGGGAGAAAGCAGCAAACGTCCCTCATTTCCCTTAAGGGCATACTTTACCGTGCCAAGGCTTTTGAAGAAGTCATCTTCAAGCTGCATGGCTTCATTCATACACGCACGCTTGGTGCTGCCCATGGGGCCGAACACAAGCATATCGTCCTGCAGTTTCCACGAACCAAAGTAGTTATTGCAGCCACCATAGCCGTACACTTTGCCTTCTGCGTCAAAGGTCATTGTCACTCCGGCATCAGCAGACACAGAGACCCCTTCAAGCGACTCCAATAGCCACTGACCAGATGTCAACGTGGCGGAGTCTGCAATAGCAGGGGCAGCAGAATCAACACCCGAACGGGGCGAGCAGGCACCCAGCATCATCACCGCACCTGCGGCAAGCAGCAACAAGACATACACAACATTGCGATTTTTCCTTATCATCATAATTCGCTCCTGAACAAAAATGTGTACGCCGGCCGGACAACCACCTGCAGCAACCACCTGCAGCAAAAGCTGTACATCCACATCCCCCTATCATGTGCAAAAAGGGCCGGACGAAACAATACTCCTGTTTTTCTGCCGCATGATTAAAGTAAAGGCAAGTAGCCAACTAAAATCCACAGGCCATCAACAGCGCAGAAAAGCAGCCGTACGCCCCATGCAAGGCAGGCCGGTCAGACATATCAGTGCCTGCCACGGTGCCTGCTGTGGTGCTGACCTGGCCTGTGTTTTTATTGTCACAGCTCCTTGCCGCTTGCAGCTGCCAGCCTGTTTTACACTTTTTTCTGTACGCTCTTCTTTGACATGAAAAGCACATTGAGCCAAACATCTGGTCACTACAGCAGCCGCAGGACCGTGTTTCGTATATTCTCTCCTGCCTGTACGGCTCAATGAATTAACAACCAACCTTATTTACAACGCAATGTCCACGCACACTCCTTCTGCCGTCTGCAACCTGCCGATAGCTACCATTCTCGATGATCTGGTGCACACTATGGAAAGCTGCACAAACTGCGTACTGCAGGCTCCGGCAGGGGCAGGCAAAACAACCGCGGTACCACTCGCCCTTTTACACCTGCCCAACCTGCGGGGACGCATTCTGATGCTTGAACCCAGACGACTTGCTGCACGGACCGCGGCACGTCGTATGGCGCAGTTAGTAAATGAGCAGGTTGGCCGGACAATCGGCTATAGAGTCCGCCACGAAAATGCCGTCAGCAGCCGGACACGCATTGAGGTGATCACTGAAGGCATTCTGACCCGCATGATTCAGAACGATCCGGAGTTGTCAGGCGTTGACTGTGTTATTTTTGATGAATTTCACGAGCGCAGCCTTCACTCAGACCTGGGGCTTGCACTGTGTCTGGAGGCTCAGTCCGCATTGCGCCCTGATCTGCGCATTCTTGTGATGTCCGCCACGCTGGACGGTCAGGCTGTTTCCGCCTTGATGGGCAATTGTCCGGTGCTGACCGCAGAGGGCCGGATGCATCCGGTAGAAACCCGCTACCTTTCTCCGCCTGCGGGCATGTCTCTGCTGCACCGGAACCATGCGGTGCAGCTTATGGCTTCGGCCATCCGGCAGGCTCTGAACGATGAGCAAGGAAGCATTCTGGCCTTTTTACCGGGAATGCGTGAAATCTCCATGGTGGCAGAAGCTCTGGAAAGGGTCACTTTGCCAGACGGAAGCCCTGTGATGATTGCCCCTCTGCACGGTTCTTTACCCCCAAAACAACAGGATGTTGCCATTGCCCCTGCTCCCGCAGGCACGCGTAAGGTTGTGCTGGCTACCTCTATTGCAGAAACAAGCCTGACAATCGAAGGTATCAGGATTGTAGTGGATTGCGGGCTTTCCAGAACAGCGCAGTTCAACCCGAGCAGCGGCATGAGCGGACTTGTGACACGCCGTGCATCCATCGCGGAAGCAGAGCAGCGCAAGGGTCGTGCAGGGCGTCTTGAGTCCGGCGTGTGTTACCGTTTGTGGAACGTAACGGGCACTGCTTCCATGCCTGCCTTTGCCAAGCCGGAAATACTGGAATCCGACCTCGCACCGCTGGCGTTGGAACTCGCCCGCTGGGGAACTTCTGATTACATGGAGCTAGCATGGCTAACACCGCCGCCTCCTTCAGGCATGCGTCAGGCCCGCGAACTGCTGTTACAGCTCGGAGCGCTTTCCGCTTCTGAAAAAGATTCCCTCTGGCGCATCACTCCGCATGGCGAAAACATGGCCCGCCTGCCGCTTCATCCCAGACTGGCACATATGCTTATAACTGCCGCAGCCAGCAGCAACGACGCAGTTACGGACGCGGCATGCCTTCTGGCTGCACTGCTTACCGAGCGTCCCGACCAGCTGCGAAAACATATAAACATCACCCACGCGCTGGATTCCCTGACATCTTCAGCGGGAAAATACGGTAACCGCGCAGGGCAAACACCTACAGCGCGATTCGACAACACAGTAAGCCAGCTGCAAGCAATGCTCGCCCCGATTATTGATGATATCCCCTCTTCCGAGGTTGCAACACAGCTCTGCAGCTTGTCGCATTCTGAATTACCGGCTGCTCTTTGTGCACTTGCCTATCCTGATCGTATCGGAAAAGCGACGGAACGCGGTCGTTTTGTCCTTACATGCGGAAAAGCCGCAACAGTACCTGCCGACAATCCGCTTGCTACCGCCTCTTATATTGTAGTTCCCGAGCTGGACGGACAAAATGCCTCTGCACGTATTCAGCTTGCTATACCTATTGGTCAGAACACCATTGAATCACTCTTTGTCCGGGACATTAAACAGACTGCTTCAGTTAGCTGGAATGAACAGACATACTCCGTCGAAGCCAAAAACAGGCGCACATTGCGGGAGCTTGTTCTGGCAGAAAAGCCTGCTCCGGAACAGCTGACAGAAGAAGCTGCCGTGGCCGCCATGTGCCTTGGAATACGTAAAATGGGTATCGGATGCCTGCCGTGGGATGCCGAGCTTGAGTCAATACGAAAACGTATCATCATGCTGCGTAGTACAGACTTATCAGCTGATGCCCCAACACCCTGCCAAACGCCATGGCCGGATGTGTCTGATACCGCACTGCTGGAAACACTTGAAGACTGGCTCGGGCCATTTTTAGGCGGCATCAGGCGTCGTGCCCAGTTAAAGCAGGTCGACCTTCAAGCGGCATTCCGCGCATTGCTGCCTTGGCCTTTGTCCAAACGTCTGGATGAAGAGGCCCCTGAAAAGCTTATTGTTCCTTCAGGTTCGGCTATCAGGCTGGACTACTCCGGCCCTATACCCGTTCTGGCGGTAAAGTTGCAGGAAATGTTCGGAGCAACTGAAACGCCCACCATAGCAGAAGGAAAAATCGCAGTTCTGCTGCATCTGCTTTCACCTGCAGGCAGGCCCCTGCAAATAACTCAGGATTTAAAAAACTTCTGGAGCTCGGGCTACCATGCAGTCAAAGCGGAAATGAAAGGCCGTTATCCAAAGCACCCGTGGCCTGACGACCCGGCAAATGCAACCCCGACACGCAAAACCCGTAACGCGATGGGCCGGTTATCATAGACATCTGTTTGACAATACGATTACATAGAGGCATTGATATTACTTATACGACAGGCGTACACCCGAAAATAAGGGTGCCGCTTTCTCACATTCACAAATACGTATCGCACGCAGCTACTGTTCGTTCGACCGGGGGGAGGAAGGTCAGGTCATGCCTGCATCGTTTAAACAACACTTGCAACATCAGTTGCTTTACTTGCTGCTGGGCGCAATTCTGTGTCCGGCTCTTTTGCTCATGCCTGCGGGACCTGCTGCGGCAGAACAGCAGAAAATCACTCTACAATTACACTGGACACATGAATTTGAGTTTGCCGGCTTTTACATTGCCAAAGAAAAAGGCTTCTACGCAGAAAAAGGGCTTGATGTAACGATCAAATCCGGTGGCCCGGGAATCATTCCCGTACAGGAAGTGATGCAAGGCGATGCACACTATGGCATCGGCGCGGCAGAGGTTTTGCTGGCAAGGCTGCGCGGAGCGCCGCTGGTCATGCTTGCCTCCATTTTCCAGCATTCTGCAAGCTCTATCCTCACACGGGCAGATTCCGGTATATATACGCCGCAAGATCTTGTCGGCAGAGTGTTTGAAATGGGCAGGCTGGAAAGCGATGCCGAAACCTATGCCATGCTTAACAACGAAGGTATCGATGTAACCCAGCTGACCCATGTGGACTCCACATTCAACCCGCAGCTGCTGCTGGACGGCAAAGTAGATGCCATTTCAGCATATTCCACCAGCCAGCCGTTTTTTCTGAAAGAACGTGGCATCCCTTATCGCCTCATCCGCCCTATCCAATACGGCATCGACTTTTACGGCAACTCGATATTTACCTCTGAAAATGAAATAGCCGAGCAGCCGGAAAGAGTTAAAGCATTTCTTGAGGCCAGCCTGAAAGGATGGCAATACGCTTTTGACAATGAAGAAGAAGCGGTAGAGTTGATTTTAGCAAAATACAGCGATCATCCCTTTGCTCATTCCCGCGAGCATCTGTTCTTTGAAGCAGAGGAAACCCGCAACCTTGTCATGCCGCACCTTGTTGATCTGGGCCACATGAACCCCGGACGCTGGAAACATATGGCTGACACGCTGGTACAACTGGGGCTGACAGAGCCCGGATATTCGCTCGAAGGTTTTTTATATGATCCGGACAAAACATTTAATTTACTCTCACACTGGGGAGTCCGCTTCGGCTTAGTTTCCTTGCTGGGTACGATAACATTATGTCTGGCCCTTTGGTTCTTCAACCGCAAGCTTTCGACAGAAATCACCTCTCGCCGCGAAGCAGAAGAAAGGACCCACCGCAGCGAACAACGCCTTTCGCTGGCATTATGGGCGGCAGACCTTGGCTGGTGGGACTGGAACCTTGATACAGACCAGATAGCACTGGACGGCAAAGCCCACGGCATGCTTGGCGGCAGCGACAAGCCCATAAAGACAACACTGAGCAGTCTTGCAAAAAATCGCAGTATTCCCGGATCGGCGGCGTTCGCCCACCTGCTGCACACAATGCAGAAAAGTGAAGCCCGTACCTGTGACAGTGAGCTGGAAGTAGCGGAACAAGACAGCCGAAAGTGGTTACTGTGCAGAGGGCAGATGATCAATAGCTCTCCCCGCGCAGCCGGTGTCATTATGGATGTAAGTAAGCTGAAATCCTACCAGATGGAGTTGGAACACCTGACTGAGACTGACACCCTCACAGGACTTTATAACCGGCGCTACTTCTTCCGCCAGCTGGAACTGCACCTTGAGCAATACAAACGCAAAAAAAGCAATCTTTCTGTGGCGCTGCTGGACCTTGACCACTTCAAGCAGATTAATGACACGTACGACCACCTTGCAGGAGACACTGTCATCCGCGAATTTGCGACAATACTCTCTCAGTCGCTGCGTCCATATGATGTTGTAGCCAGATTTGGCGGAGAAGAGTTTGTCATCCTGCTGCTTGATACCGGACGCGAAGAGTCTCTGAAAATTCTAAGCAGACTGCGCGAACGCCTTGCACAAAAAGTATTTGATGCTGAGGGGTATTCCATGCGGGTGACTTTCAGCGGCGGCATAGCCGAGGCTGATGAACTGACCCCTGTAGAGCTTACTCCCAAGCGAATTATCGCCATCGCCGACCAACGGCTGTATCTGGCAAAGACTTCAGGCCGCAACATGGTCCGGATTCGTTAATCTGGCAGGAATAAAAAAGGTACCCCCCAGCATAGCTGGGGGTTCTTCATATGCGCCTATAAGGCTTTCTTACTAGCAGCGCCCTAGCAGGCGCACGTTCGTCTGGCATCTGCATCTCTGTTACTTGCGACCCGTAAACGGGTTTCCAGAATATGGAAGAGATAATTGATCACCAAGCTTATCATGCTCAAGTTGGTGCCTAATGTAATCTTGTATCTTAGCCTTATTTTTTCCAACTGTATCTACGTAATATCCACGGCACCAAAACTCGCGATTCCGGTATTTAAACTTAAGATCGCCAAATTGGTCGTACAAC